>JAFVBP010000346.1 GCA_017479925.1 Selenomonadaceae bacterium
AAACAAAGTTTGCAGGTCGACGGCAAGTTTCGGTTTCGACGTGACGATTGCGCCCAAACCTTCGCGTTGCAGGCAAATGACGCCGTTTCGGTCGAGAACTCTGACCGCGTGTTTTTTCGTCGGGAAGATGCCGAAAATTCTTTTCGTATACGTGCCGTCGAACACGTGCCACTTGCCGACAGCCGCAACTTCGCCGACATTTTCGGGCGGCAGACGCATTGACTTGACCGCCGTCGCGTGAAGTTCGGCGTCCGAAAGATTTTGCGGAGCCGAATCGCTCATCTTGAATTCGGTTGCACCCGTCGCCACGGCGCGCAAAATGTTCGATTTCTTGTCGATTTCAATGGCAATTTCGACGGTTGACTCGTTCGCGCCCGACTTCATGACCTGTTCGAGAGCTTCGCGGCGAATGGCTTTAATGTCGCGTTCGGTCGGATTGGCAACCGTGCGTTCGACGACTTCGCGAACCATTGCCATTGCGACGCCGATTGTCGAGATAATCGGAGCGTTCTTGACGATTTTCCAGTTGACGCGCTTTTTTTCGCCGAGGTAAGGGACGACGACACCGCCTGAGCCGCCGCCGCCCGCCAACATCAACATGTCCGTCGAAAGTTTGTAGTCGGTTATCAAGCGCGAAACAATAGCCCAAATTTTTTCGGAGGCAATGTCCATAGCTTGACGAGCCGCGTCTTCGGCGGAACAACCGACAGCGTCGCCGAGAGCTTGCCACGCGACGCGAGCGGCTTGCTTGTTGTCGCTGTAGGCGTAATCGCCCGCGGGAACGGAGCCGAGCAAATTTGCCGCACCCGCCAAAGTCAACGAAACTTTTCGCCCGTCGGAGCCGGTGACCATTGCGAAAACTTTTTCGTCGTCGGCAAGCGGAGCGATTAACTCAAGCTTCGGATTCGTCAACTTGTCGGAAAAAATTTCGTACGGCAAACCGGCAATGTGTGCACTTCTGGGACCAACGTCGGAAATTTTTCCGTTGTCGACGCGAATCATCGAGCCGCCCGCGACGCCCAAAGTCCGCACGTCCAGCGACGACAGATAAGTTTTGTGCCCGCCGATTTCGCCGTAACGAATCATGACGCGCCCGTCTTTGACGACGGAAATGTCGGTTGACGTGCCGCCCGCCTCGAAAAAAATTCCGTCGGACAAACGTTCGTACATCAAAACGCCCGCGACGCCCGCCGCAAGTCCCGACAGCATCGTCAAAATCGGTCGGCGACGAACTTCGTCAATCGTCATGACGCCGCCGTCGCAACGCATAATCATCAGCGAAGACGGAATGCCCGAACGCTTAACGCAAGTTTCGGTCATGTCGGCAGTCTCCATCATGCGCGGAATCAAGCTGCCGTTGACAACCGCCGTGCGCGTGCGAACTTTCAAGCCGTAGAGTTTGGAAACTTCGTGCCCGCCCGTCGCGTAAAGACCTTTGTCGCGAGCCATTTTAATCACAAAAGCTTCGTTGGTCGTGTCGTCGACGCCGAAAGCTTCCGTCGCAACAATCACGTCGGCACCTTTGTCGTGAAGTTCGTCAATCCGTCGCGAAATTTCGTCGGCAATCGAAGGCGCGTCGTCGGTCTCCACGAAGGTGAAAATCGTCTTGAGTTCCTTGCCAAGCGCGAGCGGAATGTTGCCAATGTCGCTGACGGTTGCCGCACGTGACGCTTCAAGACCGCTGCCCATTGCCAAAATGCCCGTCGTCGCAACGTCGCCTTCGAGCAAAGCGTTGGTTGCCTGCGTCGTGCCGTGCGCAATGAAAACGACTTCTTCGGGCGCGATACCGTTCTTGCGCAGGATGTTTTGCAGGACGTTGATAATGCCTTCGGCGACGCCTTCTTTCGAGTCGTGCGTCGTCGGAATTTTTTCTTGGGCGATAATTTCGTAAGTGGCATTGTCAATCGCAACCGCGTCGGTGAACGTGCCGCCAACGTCAATGCCGATTCGTACCTGCCGCATAAAATCACCTCACCGCAAGACCGTCACGAAAA
>JAFVBP010000347.1 GCA_017479925.1 Selenomonadaceae bacterium
CAAGGCGACGCCCGACTTGAGCGAAATCGTTATCGAAGGCGAACAATCCGACAATGTCACCCGCCCGACATTTGAAAGCGAAGATTTAACCGTGCGCGTCGATAAATATCTGCACCGCGATTTTTTTGGAACGCCGTGGAGCAAATTTGTTCGCCGTGATTTTATTGTCGACAACGAAATTTTCTTCCCGCCGTGCAAAATCGCCGAAGACGACATTTGGACTTCCGAACTGGTTTTGAGCGCGAAAAAATTCCTGCGCGTGCCGAATATCGTTTACGTTTTTCGCAAGTCGACGGATTCGGTTTCGCGAACGGAAAAGACGCCGCTTCAAACCGTGATTTTTTGGACAGACCCGATTGCTCACGGCGTCAAAGTGCTCAACGAATTCATGAAGTGCCGCGAATTTTTTCGCGAAAATCCCGATCAACGCTACAACATATTGGAGGCTTTCATCCGACCGCACATAAAGCTTGCGTTTTATGATGCCGACAATCTTTCGCCCGAAATTGCCGTTGATACGCTGGAAAATGTTTTCAAGCCCGAATTCGGCGCGCAGAGCATTTTGTTCGCGCACCTTTGCTCAATGGTCAACGACTATCAAAAGCTTGTGAAACAGCAAAATCGCCGAATTGACGAACTCGAACGCAAGCTTGAGGAGAAATTATTATGACGACAACGCCCGCAGTATCCGTGATTATCCCGATGTTCAACGCGGCGAAATATGTCGGTCAATGCCTTGAATCAATTTTGGCGCAGACGTTCACCGACTTTGAAGTCATCATTGTCGACGATTGTTCGACGGATTCAAGTTGCGCGATTGTCGAAAGTTACGCGTCGAAATTCGGCGGACGATTGGCTTTACTGCAACTCGACCGTAACACGGGCAGCGGTGCCGTCCCGCGAAACACGGGCTTGAAGTTTGCGCACGGCGAATATATTTTTTTCGCGGACGCCGACGACCTGTTGACGCTGACGGCACTCGAAGAACTTCACACGCTTGCGAAAAATTTCGACGCCGAGGTTGTCTACTGCGAAAAATATTACGTGGCACGCGGCAATTTGAGTGAAGTTTTCATTCACAGCGAACAACACGGCGGCAGTTTCGTCGACCGCCCGACACTTGAAAGCGACGACTTGTCCAAGCGCGTCGAAAAAATTCTTCAACACGATTTTTGGGTAACGCCGTGGTGCAAGCTCGTTCGCCGTGCGTTGCTTGTCGACAACGAAATTTTCTTCCCGCCGTGCAAAATCAGCGAAGACGACATTTGGACTTACGAACTGGTTTTCAGCGCGAAAAAATTCCTGCGCGTGCCGAATATCGTCTACGTTTGGCGACAAAACGAAGATTCAATGTTCCGCAGAAATCGTTCGTCGCAACGCGAAATAAAGTTTTGGGTCAATCCGCTGGTTATCGGGCTGAAATATTTTGACGAGTTCATGAGCCGAATTGAATTTTTCCGCGTCAATCCGCAGTATCGTTTGGCGATTTTGGATCACTTCGCAAACGGGCGATGTTTGGCGCAACTGTCGAAAGTTGCCGCGCAAGTTGAGCCGCTTGAACTTTACGAAACGATACGCGACGGCTTCAAGGAAATTCTCGGCGACCATGACGTTTTGGTTGCGTACCTGTGCACGCTCGTTCATGAACAGCGAAAAAATCTGTCAACCGACGAATAAATTTCAACGGTTGCTTGACCGACTTGCAAAATTTAGTTAGGAAGTGACGCCTTGGCTTTACGAATTATCACGGGGATTATCGGAATCGGCATTGCGGCGTTCGTGATTCAACACGGCGGCGCACCGTTTGCAGGTTTCGCGATTGTTTTGTCGCTGGTTGCCTGGCACGAATTTTCAAGCTTGTTTCGACGGGCGGGCGTAATCACGACGTACATTTTCGGCGCGTTGGCGTTGATTTTGTTGCAGTGTTGCGCGTGGCTCGGCAACGTCGAAGAACTGCTTGCGGTCTTGACGTTGAGCATGTTGGCGATATTTTTGCTGACGGTCATCCTGCGCGGCTCAACGCGCCCGACCGACGCTTGCGTTTCCGTGGCGGGGATAATGTATATCGGACTGCCGTTCGCGCATTTGATTTTTCTGCGATTTTTGTCCGACGAACCGCAACCGGGCGAGGCCGTCACGACCGTCAAAGAATTGGCGACGAACAACGCGACATTGCTCGACCAGTTCAACCTTGGGCAATTTTTGGACTTCCTGCCGACGCTTGACTTCAGCTTGAACTTAAACGTCGACGGCGGTTGTGCGCTCGTTTGGATTTTGTTCGCCTGCACGTGGGCAAGTGACACCTTCGCGTACTTCGTCGGCACGGCAATCGGTTCGCACAAACTCGCTTCGTCAATCAGCCCGAACAAAACCGTCGAAGGTTTCCTCGGCTCGATTTTCGGCACGATTTTGACGGCGATTGTTGTCGGCACGTTCATTTTCGGCTTGCCGCTCGTGAAAATGACGTTGGCGGGCTTCGTGCTGTGTCTTGCCGCGACGTTGGGCGACCTGGTTGAATCGGTCATGAAACGTTTCGCGGGCATCAAAGAATCGGGCATTTTCCTGCCGGGTCACGGCGGTGCACTCGACCGCTTCGACAGCATTTTTTACACCGCGCCGACGTTTTACTACTTCGTCATCTTGTCGGGAATCGCTTAATCAATGCGTAATGCGTAATGCGAAATGCGTAATATGTCGGCGGCGGCTTGCGTTAACTGCGTAATGTGACGGCGGCGGCTTGCGTTAACTGCGTAATGTGACGGCGGCGGCTTGCGTTAACTGCGTAATGTGACGGCGGCGGCTTGCGTGAACTGCGATGCGTAATGAGTTTGAGTTTCTGCGGGGTGAAAAATTTTGATTTTGACGATAGCGGCGGCGGTCTTCGTCTTCGGGATGTTGGTGCTCGTTCACGAATTCGGGCATTTTATCACCGCGAAAATGACGGGTATGCGCGTCGACGAATTCGCAATCGGTTTCGGACCGAAATTAATCAGTCGCAAGCGCGGCGAAACGATTTACTCACTGCGCGCAATTCCGCTCGGCGGCTTCAACGACATTGCGGGCATGGATGCCGACAACAACACGGCGGGCGAACGCGGTTTCTGCGAAAAACCCGTGATGTCGCGCATGATTGTGATTTTGGCGGGCGCGGGCTTCAACTTTCTGTTGCCGATTGTGCTGTTCTTCGTGATTTATGCGACGTTCGGCGCGGCAAAACCTGCAACCGAACCGATTTTGGGCGGCGTAATTGCGGGCATGTCCGCCGAAAAAGCCGGTCTGCAAGAGGGCGACAAAATTCTTTCCGTCGACGGTCAACCTGTCGCGACGTGGATTGAATTCACCGACAAACTCAAAAACGTTCAAGCGGGCGAAGATATTTTGCTTGCCTACGAACGAAACGGCGTCACGGCTGAAGTCACCGTCGAACCGACCTTCGACGAACACGAAAAGCGCGTTCTCGTCGGCGTGCAAAGTTCAATCGTCTACGAACCGAAGTCAATTCCCGAATCGTTCACGCTTGCGATTGAGCACACGAAAGACATTACCGTGTACATGCTTGATTCGATTGCGCGGCTGTTCCGTGAACCCGAACAAACCGAAAATCTCGCGGGACCGATCGGTATCGTGCAGATGTCGGGACAAGTCGCCGAACGCGGCTTTATTCCGTTGCTGAACTTCGCGGCGTTGCTGTCAATCAACCTGGGCATTGTCAACCTGTTGCCCGTGCCCGTGCTTGACGGCGGACATTTCGTCAACCTGTTTATCGAGGCAGTGCGCGGCAAACCGCTCGGTTCAAAGGCAGTGGCGTACACCCAACGCGTCGGCATTGCGCTGTTGCTGATGTTGATGCTTTTCGCGACGAAAAACGACATTATGCGCGTGTTCTTCAAGTGACTACAAAAAATTTCCCCGCCGTGTGACGGGGATTTTTTTTGGCAAAAGTTACGGCTCGCGTTCAAAACTGATTCTTGCGTCGCGCAGGTTTTAATTTATAATCATGCCAAAAGTTAGCTTGCGGAGGTGTCGACAATCATGAAGAAATTTTTCTTGACGGGCGCGTTGACTGCTTGCCTGCTGTTGACGGCTTGCGGAAACAATTCGGTCAAATCGGAGTCGCTCGACTTGCAAGCTACGGAAACGCCCGCCGTTGAAACGTTTTCGGTCTGTGCGCAGTCGGAGGAAGTCACACGCGAAGAAAATTCCAAAGCCACCAAAGCTCAAATCGATTGGAGCCGTGCGCCGCGTTTCGACAACTTTGA
>JAFVBP010000348.1 GCA_017479925.1 Selenomonadaceae bacterium
ACGGGGCAAGTCTTGGCGTTGGCGTTGGTGTTCGTCTTTTTGATGCTCGCCGCGCTGTACGAAAGCTGGTCGGTGCCTTACGCCGTGCTTTTGAGCGTGCCGACGGGACTTTTCGGCGCGATCGTCTCGGAATATGTTTTGCGATATATTTCGGCGGTCATGCACAACGGTCAAGCCAACGCGGGACTTCAAGACAGCGTTTATATGCAAATCGGCATAATCATGATCATGGGCTTGGCCGCGAAAAACGGTATTTTGATTGTCGAGTTTGCAAAAGTTCGCGTCGACCGCGGCATGCCTCCGATTAAGGCGGCACTGGAAGCGGCGGGCTTGCGTCTGCGTCCAATCATCATGACATCGTTCGCGTTCATTATCGGTTGCTTGCCGCTTGCAATGGCGACGGGCGCAGGTTCGGCGGCACGTAACGGCATGGGCGTCGCGGTTGTCGGCGGAATGCTCTTCGCCACAACGCTCGGAATTTTCGTCATACCGGTGCTGTTTGTAATCACCGAATACGTCGCGAAGAAGTTCGGTTTTCTCCGACAGGAGCGCAAACGTTCATCGGTGGACTATATGTAATACGTTCGGACAACATAAAAATTAACCGTCGGGCAGAAACGCTCGGCGGTTTTTTGGTTGCATTTATTGACGGAAAAAGCTCCGCGTGCTAAGATTGAATCGTTGAAAAACAAATACACAGCACGGCAGAGCCTGTTGACATTTTTGATTCTAACACGCTCGCGCCGCGCTGTCAACGAAAGGCGGATTGATTATGGCGGGCGGATACATTTACCTGCTAATCGACGGCACGAACGATTTCGAGTATGTCGGGCAAACGACGCGTTCGGTCAAAGTGCGTTTCCGTGAACATTTGTACGAAAAGACGTGTATCGGCAGAGCGATGCGTGCTCACGGCGTGGACATGTTCGTTGTCGCGATTTTAAAGAAATGCGACACCAACGAAGAGCTTGACCGTTGGGAAAAACATTTCATTCTTTCACGCGGCACCAAAAGCCCGAACGGTTACAATCGCACCGACGGCGGAACCAGTTACACGGGTTTTGCTCCGAAGTGGCTTGCAAGATTTTCTGCGATACGCCGTAGCGAAAGCCCATACAAAAACTTGTTGGCGGAGATATTTGCACGAACAATTTGTCATGCACTGCGCCTGCAAAGATTGTGGATTTATTCAGTCACACCTGTAATAATCGCGCTGCTAGTTAATCGACGACGGCGGCATTACCTGCTAGAATTACCGTCAATCAAACGTTCGGGAGGTCACCGCATGAAAGAAGATTTTCGCGACGAGATGCGCTGTATCGGAATGCGCATTGCCGGCTTTCGCAAATTGCGCAACATGACGCAGGAGCAACTTGCCGACAAGCTCAACATCAACAAAAACTATCTGTCGCAGATAGAAACCGCGTCGGGCAACAAAAACATTTCGTTGCCGATGCTCATCAGAATTTCGCGTGCTTTGGACGTGGAACTTGCACTTTTGACCGACATTGACGGCGTGTACAAGTCCGACTTGAAAAGTTTTTGGAGCGACATGAAAGAGTCGTTCGAGCAACTCAAACAGCTCAACGACGGCATGGACAAGATGCTTGAGCAGTTCGAGCGGGCGGACAAAATCTTTTCGAGCGGCGGCGTTTCCAAAATTTCATCGAGGTGATTGACATGGTTACAAAAAGCGTGAACTGTCCGCACTGCGGGCGAAAACTCAATTCCTACACCGTCGACACAAAAAGCGTTCAGCGCACGAGCGGCAACTGTCCGAGCTGCGGCAAACGTTACACCGTCGAATACGGGCAGAACAAAATCAAAGTCAGCAAAGGTTGATCTGTCATGCCTTACGAAGATTACGCGGGCAAGTTGCGCGACACGGCACGCGACATAATCGCCGACAAAGTCACGGACAAAGTCGCTCCGCACGTCACGAGTGAGCTTGTCAAGTTCAGCGACGCGGCACACGAGACGGCTTACAAGGTCACTTACGAACTTGCCGAAGTTGCCTTGCCGCCGAAAATTTCACGCGAACTTAGCCGCGAACTCAAACTTTCCGCCGACAAAATCAAAGCGTCAAACCGCGATAATTTGGAGGCGGCGGCGGTTGAAATTATTCCGTCAAGCACGAAGACAATTTTTGACTTCGCGACGGGCGAAAAGAATTTCGACGAAACGAGTCGTGCCATTGCCGCACAGACGAAAGTTGTCGTCAAGAACGTTGTCATCGAACAAGGCAAGCAGGTCGCCATTGACGAGGCAAAACGTATCGGCGGCACCACGGCGAAAAATCTTTTGCTCAAGGCGGGCATCAATTCCAACGTCGCGGGCAAAGTTTTGGCTTTCGGCGCAATGATTAAGGACAACGTCGTCGATTGGGTTGACGGCAAAATTTCCGATGAGCAATTCGTTCGCGAAGTCGGCAAAAAAGGTTTGACGCTTGCTGTCGAATCGGTCGGTGCTTTTGTCGGCGCGGACATCGGTGCAAGTTACGGCGCGGTCGTCGGTCAAACGCTGATTCCCATTCCCGTCGTCGGCGCGATTATCGGTTCGACGGTGACGGCTGTCGCCTGCAGCGCAGTGATTGCTACGGTTGACGCGACGTTCAGACTTTGGGACGCCTCGAAAATCAATCCTGCGGCGGACAGGCGAAGAATCGTTTCCAAAATCAAGACGGACGCTCTTGCCGAAATGAATCGTCAACGCGCCGTCATGCAGAAATATTTCGCGGACGAAAAGTTGACTTGGGACACGAACATTCAAGCCGGTTTCGAGCTGATTGCGTCGGGCACTTACTCAAACGACGTGGAAGTTATCGCGCAGGGGCTTGACAAAATCCTGAACAACTTCGGCAGTCGCGTCGCCTTTTCAAGTTACGAGGAGTTCGACGATTTTTTTATGGACGACAATGCAGTCTTCAAAT
>JAFVBP010000349.1 GCA_017479925.1 Selenomonadaceae bacterium
CACCGCCGACGAAGAAAAAACTTTGGCAAAAAAGATGGAGTCAGACGACGAAGTCGAACGTTCCACGGCGCAAAATGACCTTGCCGAAGCGAATTTGCGGCTCGTCGTGTCAATCGCAAAACGTTACGTCGGGCGCGGTATGTTGTTCCTTGACTTGATTCAGGAAGGCAACCTCGGTTTAATCAAAGCCGGCGAGAAATTTGACTATCGCACAGGTTACAAGTTTTCGACGTACGCGACATGGTGGATTCGTCAGGCGATAACGCGGGCAATTGCCGACCAGGCGCGCACAATTCGCATTCCCGTGCACATGGTCGAGACGATTAACAAACTCAACCGCGTGTCGCGAAACCTGTTGCAGAAAAACGGTCGCGATCCGACAGACGAAGAAATTGCCGAAGAAATGGAAATTCCCGTTGAACGCGTGCGCGAAATTCGCAAAATCGCTCAAGAACCCGTGTCGCTCGAAACGCCAATCGGCGAAGAAGACGACTCGCATCTCGGTGATTTTATCGAAGACCACGACGCGCAAGCACCCGCGGACGCCGCAAGTTTCATGTTGCTCAAAGAACAGCTCGGCGAAGTTTTGGACACGTTGACGGCGCGCGAAAAATCCGTGCTGATGTTGCGTTTCGGCTTGAACGACGGCAAAGCTCGCACGCTTGAAGAAGTCGGCAAAAGTTTCAACGTCACCCGCGAACGCATTCGGCAGATTGAAGCCAAGGCGTTGCGCAAACTTCGTCACCCTGCACGGTCAAAAAAACTCAAAGACTTTTTGGACTGAACGTCGGGAGTCGCAAAAGTTGCGGCTCCTTTTTAATTGGAGGTACCGTCATGAACTACAAATCGGGTTTCGTCGCGGTTATCGGTCGCCCGAACGTCGGCAAGTCAACGCTAATCAATAAAATCATCGGGCAGAAAATCGCAATCACTTCCGACAAGCCGCAGACGACGCGCAGTCGAATTCAATGCATTTGGACGGGCGACGACGCGCAGATTATTTTTTTGGACACGCCCGGCATTCACAAGCCGAAATTCAAACTCGGCGAATACATGCTCAAGGCCGCCGAAGGCACGCTCAAGGAAGTTGACGCGATTTTTTTCGTCATTGACGCGACAGAAAAATTCGGCGGCGGCGAACGTTACATTCTCGAACGGTTGAATTCGACGACAAAGCCCGTGATTCTCGTCGTCAACAAGGTCGATTTGATTGACCGCGAAAAAATTTTGCCGATTATCGCCGACTACTCAGCTCGACGAAATTTCGCGGCAGTTGTCCCGATAAGCGCGTCGGAAGGCACAAACGTTGACGCTCTGCTTGACGAAGCGAAGAAATTTTTGCCCGAAGGTGCGCAATATTATCCCGCCGACATGGTTACCGACCAGCCCGAACGTTTGATTGTCGCCGAATTGATTCGCGAAAAAATTTTGCACGCGACGCAGGACGAAGTTCCGCATTCCGTCGCCGTCGACATTGACGAATTCACCGAACGCGACAACGGCAGCATTTTTATCCGTGCGACGATTTACGTTGAACGCGACTCGCAGAAAGGCATTTTAATCGGCAAAAACGGCGCAATGCTCAAGCAAATCGGCGCGGCGGCTCGTCCCGAAATCGAAATGCTTTTGGGCACGAAAACTTTCCTCGATCTGTGGGTCAAAGTCAAACGCGATTGGCGAAATTCCGTCGGTGCGCTGAAAAGTTTCGGCTTGAAAGGCAATGCGTAATGCGTAATGACAATCGCCACGTTAAATACAGGCCGTCATGGATGACGGCCGTCGCCCGCGCACGATACAGGATGTATCGTAGCGGGCCAAACGAGTTGCGGATTGTCAACAACGTGCGGGGTACCAACACTGTCGCCCGCCGCGTAGGCGCGTCTTTCTTTGGTTACTTTCTTTCCACGCGGAAAGAAAGTAACATTTAACAACGCCCGTCGTGCGAAACGACAAAAAGTAACATTCAAACGCCCGTCGTGCGCAACGACAAAAAGTAACATTCAAACGCCCGTCTTGCGCAACGACAAAAAATTTCGCCGCTTCGGTCACCGAAAAAATCTGTCGAATCCCGCCGAGTTTGAAGGGATTAATTTTTTTGCGTTGAATACGTTAAAAGTCAAAATTAATTGAAGCGAACGACACAGAGGGAGGCGACTTGCCTTGAAAGCCGAAGGAATTCTGCCGATTATCGGGAGCAAACTTGATCAATTGACGGGGCTGTACAATCGCGACGCGTTTTATCGGGAAGCGGTTTTGCTTTTGGGTGCGCGCTACGATACGAAATATTGTATCGTCTGCCTGGACATAAGTTGTTTCAAAATCATTAACGACTTGTTTCACGTGGACACGGGCAATTTGATTCTGCGCACGGCGGCGGAATATTTCAAGGCGACGCTTAACCCGCGCACGTCGATAAGTTGTCGCACGGACGCCGATCACTTCGTCCTGTGCATACCCGAAAGCGAACTTGACATTCAACGGCTTATAAAAGACTTGGACGAACGAATTCAGTCACTGCACATAAGTCACAACATTTTATTTTTCGCGGGCGTCTATCCGATTGACAACACGAAACTGCCGATTGACCAAATGTGCGACCGTGCCGGCATGGCTCTGCGGCGAATCAAGGGCAGTTACCTGACGCGCTACGCCTATTACGATGCCAAAATGCGCGAACAGATGATTGAAGAGCAACTCATCACGGGCAACATGGAAGCCGCCTTGCTCGAAAATCAATTCACGATTTACCTGCAGCCGATATTCAACCCCGTGGCAAATACCGTCGTCAGCGCGGAAGCTCTCGTGCGGTGGTTTCACCCCGTTCACGGCATGGTGTCGCCCGGCAAGTTCATACCCGTCTTTGAGCGCAACGGCTTTATCGTGCGGCTTGACCGTTTCGTCTGGGAGGAAGCTTGTCGCCTGCAACGAAAACGTCTTGACGCGGGCAAGCAAATCGTCCCGATTTCGGTGAATTTGTCGCGGCTGAATTTCTACAGCTTGGACTTGCCCGAATTTTTGTCGGGTCTGCTCAAAAAGTACGAATTGGAGCCGTGGATGCTCAAGCTCGAAGTGACCGAAAGCGCGTACACCGACAATCAACAGCAACTGCTTGCAATGATTGCGACGTTCAAGGAACTCGGTTTCCCGATTTTAATGGACGACTTCGGTTCCGGCTATTCTTCGCTCAACATGCTAAAAGACATGCCGCTCGACACGCTCAAAGTCGACATGGCGTTCATTCGCGAACTTGAAAAATCCGACCGCGTCGCCGTAATTTTGAAATTCATCGTCGAACTTGCCAAAGCTTTGGGCATGGATGTCGTCATTGAAGGCGTCGAAACTCAAGCGCAAGTCGATTACGTCAAAACTTTGGGCGACGTGGCGATTCAAGGTTACTTCTTCTCGCGACCGTTGCCGATGCTTGACTACGAATCACTTCTGGATAAATATCTTTCAAGCGCGGACGATTGAACGCGCAAGTTGACAACTTCGTCGAAGGCGGCGAAATTCAGCGCGGACGATTGAACGCGCAAGTTGACAACTTCGTCGATGCGGCGAAATTCAGCACGGCGATTGAACGCGCAAGTTGACAACTTCGTCGATGCGGCCGAAAATCAGCGCGGACGATTGAACGCGCAAGTTGACAACTTCGTCGATGCGGCGAAATTCAGCGCGGACGATTGAACGCGCAAGTTGACAACTTCGTCGAAGGCGGCGAAATTCAGCACGGTCAATTGAACGCACAAGTTGACAACTTCGTCGATGCGGCGAAATTCAGCACGGTCAATTGAACGCACAAGTTGACAACTTCGTCGAAGGCGGCGAAATTCAGCACGG
>JAFVBP010000350.1 GCA_017479925.1 Selenomonadaceae bacterium
GATAGAACATGCCGACACCGCCGAGCAACGGATTTTTTTCGTCGACGGTTTCGCGCAGAAATTTCATTTCGTCGGGACAAAGTTCGTCGACGTTGTAAAATTTCACGTGCTGATTGTACCGTCCCGCGAGCCACGAAAACTTGTCGCGGTTGTCGTCGGTCAAAGTCGAATCGTGCAGGATGTGAATCGTGACTTCGGACAACGTGTTTTCAAAGATCGAAGCCATCGTTGTGCCGACGAATTTAGAATATTTCCCGTTGGCGTCGTGCATACCGAAACAAACGTGAATCATTGTGACACCTCCAAAGATTTTTCAAGTGCAGTCAACAGCGCGAGATTTTCCGCCCGCGAACGAATTGCCGTGCGAAGATAACTGCCGTCGAGTCCCGCGAAGTTCGCGCAACTTCTGAGCAAGATTTTTTCGCGTCGCAGGTCGAGCAAAACTTTTTCGGCGGCGGCAACCGTGTTAAATTTCAGCAAAACGAAATTCGCCGTCGACGGAAAGATTTTCAGTCCGCGAAATTTGCTTAACCGTTCGACGAAAAATTTCCGTTCGGTCGACAACCATGCCCGCGTTCGACGCAAAAAATCTTCGTCGGACAGTGCCGCCGCGCCTGCTTTCTGCGCCAGGAAGTTGACGTTCCAAACGTCTTTTGACAGGTTGAGCCGCGTCGCAAGTTGTTCGTCGACGACCGCGAAGCCCAATCGCAAGCCCGGTATCGCGAAAATTTTCGTCAACGACTGCACGACGGCAATTCGGTCGGAGGCGAATTTTCGCACAGATTCGGCGTCGGTGAAGTCGATAAACGATTCGTCAACGACAACTTTCGTAACCTGCGCGAGCCGAAGAATTTTTTCCGCGTCAAGCAAGTTGCCCGTCGGATTGTTCGGTCGCCCGATTATCACGCAGTCAAAATTTTGAGCCGCGTCACAAAGCGCGTCGACGTTCACGGCAAAGTTGTCCGCCGCTTGCGTCACGAAAAATTTCACGTCGCAGGACGCCGCACGAGCCGCACGTTCGTATTCGCTGAAACTCGGCACGGGCAACAAAACTTTCGCGGGTCGCGTCACGTTCAGGTACAGGTAAAAAAATTCCGCCGCGCCGTTGAGCAAGACCAAATTCGATTCACGCACGCCGTAACGTCGACAGATCGCCCGTTTGAGTTCGGTCGCCTGCGGGTCGGGATAATTCGTCACGCCGCGCAGATTTTCGGTCAACGCGTGAAGAATTTTTTCCGACAAGCCGAGCGGATTAATGTTCGCGCTGAAATCGAGCCAATCGCCGACGTTGCCCGCCGCGTCGTAAACTTGCCCGCCGTGTTCGTAGCGATTCAACGTCGCCACCTCCGCAAAAATTTCCGCCATTATACAAGACGGCAAACGTTAAACGCAAACAAGCAACGGATAAATCCGGCCGACATGGATGTCGGCCGCACCGCCTGGCGCATTTCGCGTGATGCGAAATACCGCAGGCGCAGTTTTCTTTGGTTACTTTCTTTTGCTGCCCAGAGAAAGTAACATGAAACGTGCTATAATGTCTGCGAAAACTTTTCGGGGAGATGATTTCATGTCGACGATTCTTCACGGCACGATTCAAAACGACAGCTTGACGGCGACGGCGGACGCGACGCAGGTTTACGGTCTTGCGGGCAACGATACCTTGACGAGCGCGAATCACGACGACGTACTTTTAATCGGCGGTTCGGGCGACGACTTGCTTCAATTTTCGGGCGGCAAAGGCACTTTAAGCGGCGGCGCGGGTTCCGACACGTTCACGTTTTACTACAGCGCGAATCATACCGTCGCGGCGGTGATTGAGGACGTTGCCCCGACACTTGACAAAATCGTCGTCAACGGCGCGACAACTCCGCAACTCATCAGCACGGCAAGCGAAAACGATCTGATTATTTCGAGCGCGGACGGTTATTTCAGCGTGACGCTTACGGGCGTGCAGGAAGTCAAAAATTATTTCGACGGCACCGCTTCCGAAGAAATTTGGAACGTGCTTGAACTCACCAACGACGAACGTGAATCGCAAGGTTCGGCATTGTTGACGCTCAATCAAGACTTGACGAACGGCGCGGCGACTCGTGCGACGGAAATTATCAAGACTTTCGGTCACACGCGACCCAACGGCGAAAGTTGTTTCACGGCTTTGAGCGGCGAATATTCGTCGACGGGCGAAAACATTGCCGCAGGTCAAACTTCCGCTTCCGATGTCGTCACGGCGTGGATGAATTCTTCGGGTCACCGCGCAAATATTTTAAATTCGGGTTTCACGAAACTCGGCGTCGGTCACGCGCAAGACACGGCGGGCACTTACGGCAATTATTGGGTTCAAATGTTCGGCGGCACGTCAAACGATTCAATCACCGTCACGCAAAACGACATGTCGAAAGTTCCGATAATCGCGGGCACGGATACGCTTTTTGTCGACACGTACGACAACTTCACCGACAACAACGATACGTCCAAGTGGCCGAGCGATTGGATGACAAACCCGAACGTTTACACGGGCGGCAACCAAGTCATTTCAAATTACGCGTCGGGTAGCAAGATTTATTTCGGCACGGATTACGCGGGCGCGACTTTCGACGGCAACGGAAATTTCCTCGTCGGATCGAGTTTCGGCGTGCTCACCGTCGCGAACGTTTGGGACAAAATCGTCGACGTGTCGAACATGGCGGGCGAAACTTTTCTTGCCGCTTACAACGCGTTTTTGCCGAGCGTCATTGACGGGCGCGTCCTGTCGAGCCGTGAACTTATCGCGGGCAGTGCTTACGGCGGCGACGTAATTTTCGCGGGCGACGGCGGTTCGAGCTTGTGGGGCGGCAACGACTCCGCAAACGACGTGCTGATTGGCAACGTGCGCACGGATGTTTTCGTCAGCGGCAAAAGCGAAGGTTCAGATTCAATCGTCGACGCCGCGAACTCGGACACAGTCTTTTTGCGCGACGTGACGTTGAGCGACATTGCTTTGACGGCTTCGGACGGCAACACGGTCGGAATTCTTTTCAACACAGGCAACGTCTTGACGGTTTCGGGCACAAGCGGCGCAAGTGCAGATGTCGTGTTGGCGGACGGTTCAACTTATTGGTACGGCTACGATTCCAAGCAGTGGTATCAAAGTGTGTGAATTTGCGCGACGTGACGGTCGGCAACACGGTCGGAATTCTGTTCAACACGGGCAACGTCTTGACGGTTTCGGGCACAAGCGGCGCAAGTGCAGATGTCGTTTTGGCGGACGGTTCAACTTATTGGTACGGCTACGATTCCAAGCAGTGGTATCAAAGTGCGTGAATTTGCGCGACGTGACGGTCGGCAACACGGTCGGAATTCTGTTCAACACGGGCA
>JAFVBP010000029.1 GCA_017479925.1 Selenomonadaceae bacterium
CTTGTGCCCGAAGCAAAATCCACTGCGTCACGCCGTCGCGCCGCTCGAAAGCTTTTTTCGGGTTCGGATTTTTTTTGCCGTCGAAATTCAACGGAACTTGTCCCTTGCGCTCCGTGTACCAGTACAGCGGAAAACATTGCGCCTTCTCGAAGAAATCGTAGCTCGGAACTTTGTCGACAATTAGCGCGGAAAAATTTCTTCTGTCGCCAATGCCAGGCACGCAGATTAACAAGTTTTCGTCGTCGCCTGTCGGAAAAAGTTTCGGCATCTTGTAAGTCATTTCGTTCAAGCATCCATCGTAATAGAAATTTGTCGTGCAAAACGGCCGATAAGATGCTTCAACAATATGCATGTCGTTGAACTTGTAAACAAGCCCGCTCTTCTTGTTGGTGACGGTTTTTGCAGACCAAGAGATTTTTGTTGTGTCCACGTCATCAGATTTGTGAGTGTTGTAGTAGTCAATCGTCGTTTGCATGTTCGCCGCCAAAGCGTCACGCGAAAAATTGTAGCACCAAGCGTCGCGAGCCGTGACGATTCCAGCACTGTAACCAACGAAAAAAGTTTGTTCATTGTCGGGATGTTTTTTGTCACCAAGCGCAAAGAATTTGTCAAAAGTGTCGCCGCGCTGATTGATCCAGTCGCCTTTGTCGTTGGGCACTATGACTTCAAAGCCGCCGTTCAAAACGTCGGGCGTCGCGTTGATTCGTGCAAGCTTTTCGTCGCGGGTGAGATAGTCGCCGATGTCGCGGTAAAAAATCTGCGCGTCGCCGTGATGTTCGCCGTCTTTGACCAAAATCGTAATCGCAACGGGTGTTCGGGAACCGCTACCAAAAATTTTGCCGCCTTCGCGTTTGGACTCGTCACCTTGAGTGCGTTGGTCACCGCGCAGGTTGAAGACGTAAATCGCGCTGAATTCTTTGGCGAAACATTTGCGCAAACCTTTAAGCGAATTTTTGTCAATCCAGTTAGCGTTGGTGATGAAGCCGATAACACCGCCGTCGCCGATTCGGTCGGTCGCCCAACGAAAGGCTTTAACGTAGCTGTCGTAAAGTGCTTTTTTGGCTGAAACGTCGGCACCCTTCGCGTAGGTGTCGACGATTTGGGCTTCGAGTTTGTCGTAACTCTGATTCGGATTGTTGTCGCTTGCCGAGCGTTGCCCGACGGAGTACGGCGGATTGCCGACGATAACTTTAATCGCCGTGCGTTTCTGCAGGTTGACGCGAGCGGAGTTGGCTTGCATGACGCCTTCGAGCGGCAGGTCGGTTTGCCCGCGTTCGTACAGCTGAAACGTGTCGGTGAAACAAATTCCGTCGAACGGTCGGTAAGCGTCGGCACGTGCGGCGAAGGCATTTTCGATGTTGACGGCGGCAATGTAATACGCAAGCAAGACAATTTCGTTGGCGTGCAGTTCGTGCAGATATTTTCGCTCCAGGTCGTCGGGACGAATCAAGCCCGATTCAATCAAGCGCGTGATGAAAGTGCCCGTGCCCGTGAACGGGTCGATGACGTGAACGTTGCGGTCGGTCAAGCGTCGGTTGAAATGTTTGCTCAAGACGGCGTCGACGGAGCGCAAGATAAAATCGACGACTTCGACGGGCGTGTACACGATACCGAGCTTTTCGGCGGTCTTTTCGAGCGCGATTTTGAAGAAACTGCCGTACAAGTTATTGATGATTCGTTGACGGCTTGCGGCGTCGCCCATCCTGCTGCAACTTTCGCGAACCTGCTTGTAGAGGCGATTGAAAATTTCGCGGTCTTTGCTCATGCCGTCGCCGTCGAGCACGTCGAGAATTTTTTGCATGGACTGCGACACGGGATTTTGTTTGACGAAGTTGTAATTCTCAAACAGAGCCTCAAAGACGGGACGCGTGACGAGATGTTGAGCCAACATGTCGACGGCTTCGTTTTCGTCGACGGCGGGATTGATGTTCCCGCGCAGACCGGCAAGAAATTCGTCGAAAGCGCGTTTGTGTTCACCGTCAACGATAAGTTCTTTGATTCGGCGGGTGTGGCGTTCGACGATTTCGGCAACTTTGTAAGCCCACTGAATCCAGTACAGACGGTTGCCGACGTGTTCAACCATGCGGGCGTAAATTTCGGCGCGGAAATTTTCCCAGCTGAGGAAGTTAAACAGCGTAAGTTGAACGGGATTCGTGCCGGAATTTTCGTCGGGCGGTTTCGGCGGCTCAACCAAAATTTTTTCGGCGGTTGAAGTGTTGCGAATGCGTTCGATTTCGATGTTCATTGCTTCGTCGTGAGCGCGCAGGGCGTTGATGATTTTCCAGACGTCTTTGAATTCTTCGTTGCGGTCAAGGGCGTCTTCGGGCGATTTGTTCAGCGGCACGACGACGGGAATGACGATATAGCCAAATTTTTTGTGCGCGGCGGTACGCATGACGCGACCGACAGCCTGAACGATTTCGACTTCGGAACGTTTTGACGCCAAAAAAATCACGGCGTCGAGCGCGGGCACGTCGACACCTTCGGACAGGCAGCGCACGTTGCAAAGGATGTTGCAGGCGTTGCCGTCGACGGGCGTGTTTTTGAGCCTGTGGAGTTTTGCGGCGCGTTCGGCGGAATTCATTGCGAAAGATTTCTTGCCGACTTTGCGCGAACCGTAAACGAAATCGGCGTTGATGTCGACGAAAGAATTTTTATCGGCGTCGGACTTGTCGGCTAAAAATTGCTCCTGAACTTTCGGAAACTCCGTCGCGAAATATTCCGCCTCGTCGATACTTGAGCAAAAAGCAACGGCGGTGTGCATGAGCGGGTTTGTGTCGTCGGCAATGAGCCGCGCAGATTTTTCGTCGAGCTTTTTGGACAGTGCCTGAATACAGCCGACAATCTTCAACGCCTCGTCGGTTTTGAGCGCGTCGTCTTTGTCGTTAATGGAGCGGCGAAGTTTTTCGGTCAACGAAGTTTCGGCGACGGTGAAAACCAAAACTTTGTATTCGGACAGGTAACCGAGCGCGGCGGCTTCGGCAAAAGTTATCGTGAAGAATTGCCGCCCGAAAGTCGATTCGTCGTCCATGGACCAGACGGTTAAATCTTTTTCGGCGGCGTTTTCTTTAACGTCGGTCTTAAACAGCTTCGGCGTCGCGGTCATGTACATGCGTCGTTTGGCGTGAATAATTTTTTCGTCGTGAACGGCGGTGAAAACGGAGTGTTGCCCGAGCGCGGAATTTTTCTTCGCGGAAATTTTTTTGCGTTCGCGGGCATTGAGTGCGGCAACCGTGCGGTGAGCTTCGTCGCAGATGACAAGGTCGAAAGTCAAGCCGAGTTGGTGCACGACTTCGATAGATTGATACGTCGAAAACACAACGGTCAGTCCGTCGCCCGTGAAAGATTTAATCGCGGCGGAAATTTTGTCGGGGTCGGTCATTGCGTCGAGCGGTAAATTCACGTCGACAATTTCGTCGTCGAGATTGGATGCGGTCGCGTCGGAACAGACGCACACGGCGTTAATCACCTTGTCGGCGTTGGATGCCCATTCGTCGAGCGTTTGCCCGAGCAGCGAAATCGACGGCACGAGGAACAGAATTTTTCCGTCGGGCGACAGATTTTCGGCGATTTTGAGCGCGGTGAAAGTTTTGCCCGTGCCGCAAGCCATAATCAGTTGTCCGCGGGTGTTGCCTTCGGTTAAAAAATATTCGCGGGCTTTGTCGACGGCTTCGAGCTGATAATCGCGCAGTTTGCGAACGGTAACGGCTTCTTCGCGAACAAAACCGTTGTCGAGCAAAGTCCAGTTGACTTGAGCGCGACGCAGAAACGCAAGGTCGATAATCTTGACTTCGGTCGTGCGTCCTTTGAGCATTTCGCGAGCGTGTTTGGTGTAACGGTCGGTCGTCGAAATCCAAAACAGTCGCGAAAAGGTTTTCCCGCCGTTGAAAGTTCGCGTCGCATTCGAGATAAACGAGTCGACGAATTTTTTTGTGACGGTCGTTGTGTCGGCGTAGAATTTGCACTGCGCCGCCCAAAATTCGCCGTTGAAAGTTTCGGCAACGAGGTCAATGCCCAAGTCGACGCCGCCGAGTTCGTCGCGGAACGGGAATTCATGCCAACGCCACACGCGGGAAATTTTGTTTCGCCACACGGGGTAAGTCAGCATGAAATTTTTCATCAGGCGTTCAAACTTCGCGCCTTTTTCGGCTTCGGTCAAGGCAAAAACTTCGCGGTAACTCTCAAGCAGTTCGTCAATGGTCATGAGTTCGCCTCCCAAAAAAGCTTTTTGGTCGAATTATAGCACGCGGCAACAAAAATTCTTGCGCGGCTGAAAGGAAATTTACAATTCGCAGGGAATATAAGCGGCACGGAGGTTGAAAACAAGTGAGCAGTGCGGAACTGGATGAATTTGTCGCGCAGGTTCGCGAACGAACGGATATTTGTTCCGTGATTTCCCGTTATGTGTCGCTAAACCAACGCGGCGGCAAATATTGGGGACTGTGTCCTTTCCACAACGAAAAGACGCCGTCTTTCAGCGTGGACGCCGGCAAAGGATTTTTTTATTGCTTCGGTTGCCACACGGGCGGGAACGTCTTTAAATTTTTGTCGCTAATCGAGAACATCGGCTATTTTGACGCGATCAAGTTGCAGGCAGAACGTTTGGGTATCGAAATGCCGCGGCAAAAACTTTCGCCCGAAGAGGAACGCCGTCGTCGCGAAGAAAAAATTTTGTTCAACGCAAACACTTTGGCGCAGGAATTTTATCACGAGTGTTTAATCAATACGGCTCGCGGCGAAGTCGGCAGGAAATATTTCGCGGGACGTGGAATTACGCCTTCGACAATCGAAACGTTCAAGCTCGGTTTTGCGCCCGACGGTTGGGACACGCTTTTGACGGCTTTGACCAAGCGCGGACTTTCAGCCGAACAGCTCGAAAAAGTCGGGCTTGTCAAACGTCGAACGGACAATTCGGGCTTTTACGACAGATTTCGTTCCCGCGTGATGATTCCGATTAATGACGTTTTCGGTCGCACGGTTGCTTTCGGCGGACGGATTGTCGTTGCCGACGAAAATTCGCCGAAGTATTTGAACAGCCCCGAAACCGCGTTGTTCAACAAGCGCAACTTGCTTTTCGGGCTTGACAAGGCGCACCTGCCGATAAGTTCAGCGGGCTTCGCGATTGTCGTCGAAGGTTACATGGACGCGATTTCGTTGGTTGAGGCGGGCATAAAAAACGTTGTCGCGACGCTGGGAACCGCCTTCACGCCCGAACACGCGAAACTTTTGTTGCGCTACGCACGGAAAATTATTTTCTGCTACGACAGCGACGAAGCCGGTCAACGTGCGACGATGCGGGCTTTGCCGATTGTTCAGGCGACGGGCGCGGAAGTTTTTATCGTCAAGGTGCCCGAAGGCAAAGACCCCGACGATTTCATTCGCAAGCACGGCAAGGTTGCCTTCGACGAACTGGTCAAAAATGCCGAACCGCTGGTTGATTATCGGCTCAACTACGTTTTGGCGACCGTCGATTATTCGACAGTTCAAGGCAAATATCGGGCGTTGCAGGATATTTTGCCCGTCGTCGAAAAAGTCACCGATCCCGTCACGCGCAGTGAGTACCGCAAAAAAATTTCCTCCGCGCTTGTCTTGGAAGAAGGCGTTATCGAAGACGAGTGGCGACGATTTTTGCGAAACCACGAGCCGCCGCTGAAAATCGCGCCGAAAAATTTTTACGTGCAGATTGACCCGTTAATCCGCTCGACGGGCGAAACGATTTTGCGCATGGTGTGGAACGAGTGTGACCTTGCCGATTACGTGATGTCGACGGTGCCGCTGGAAATGCTCGCGCCCGTTCACCTGGAAATACTCAAGTGGCTCAAAGCTTGTTCGGACGCCGCTCGCCGCCCCGACGACTTGACTGCCGCAAACGATTTAAGCCCGCAAGCTTTCGAGGAACTGTCGCGGATACTGCTGAATCGAGTCGGCGAACCCGACAAGGAAGACACCGACGCTTTCGACGACGCGATAAAAGTTCTTCGCCGAAACGCGCTCAGAAAGAAATACTCTGCCATCCTCGCGCAGGCAGAAGAATACATAAACGCCGGCAATCCCGCTTACATTGAAATATTGCAGGAGTCGGTCAAAGTCAAAGACGAACTGGACAACTTGTAAGCAATCAGTAATGTGACTTGCTCTCACACATTGATTTTGAAAGGAGGCTGCGATGTGGCAAAAAAACAACAAGGCACGCAAAACAGCCCGTCGACAAACGGCACGGATTCTTCCGCGTCCTTAAAAACTGAGGCGAACACCAACGCGGACGAACCCAAAACCGGCAAAGGGCGCAACAAAATTGTCGCGGCGTTACTCGAAAGACGCAGGCAAAACGGCGGCAAGCTCACTTTGGGCGATTTGGACAAAATTCTCGAAAGTAACGGCATTGCCAACGACGCAGAAGAGATTGACGAAGTTTTGAGCCTCTGTCAACAGGAAGGCATAGAATTTGTCGAAGACGACGCCGAACCCGATTATCCCGACGACGACGCGGGCGACAATCCCGACGTTGCTCTGTCGGCAGAAGAAACTTCGATTGTCAGCGAATTGAACGGCGTCGAAAATCCCGAAACTTCAGCAGAAGACGAGGCCGAAGCAGTACAGAAAACCGTCGAACTCGACATGAACATTCCCGACAGCGTTTCAATCGACGACCCCGTCCGCATGTACTTGAAGGAAATCGGACGTGTGCCGCTCCTCACCGCCGACGAAGAAAAAACTTTGGCAAAAAAGATGGAGTCAGACGACGAAGTCGAACGTTCCACGGCGCAAAAAGACCTTGCCGAAGCGAATTTGCGGCTCGTCGTGTCAATCGCAAAACGTTACGTCGGGCGCGGTATGTTGTTCCTTGACTTGATTCAGGAAGGCAACCTCGGTTTAATCAAAGCCGTCGAGAAATTTGACTATCGCAAAGGTTACAAGTTTTCGACGTACGCGACATGGTGGATTCGTCAGGCGATAACGCGGGCAATAGCCGACCAAGCGCGCACAATTCGCATTCCCGTGCACATGGTTGAAACGATTAATAAACTCAACCGTGTGTCGCGAAATTTGTTGCAGAAAAACGGTCGCGATCCGACAGACGAAGAAATCGCCGAAGAAATGGAAATTCCCGTTGAAC
>JAFVBP010000351.1 GCA_017479925.1 Selenomonadaceae bacterium
CCGTCAACGTTACGACGAAATTCACCGTTGCAAAGAGCGAATTGCCGAGTGGGAAGACGACCTTGCCGACCTGCGCGAAAAAATTTCCGGCAAGGAAAACATGGCGCGTTACGAAGCCGAACACGCCGACATTCGCAAACGCCTGCGCACTTTGAACGCGACGAAAGACAGGCTGAATCAACAGGACGGCGCACTTGCACGCGACATCGAAAGTTATCAAAAAAGGTACGACAGCTTAACGTCTCGTTCACAAAAAAACCGCGAGGCAAAAGAATTGCTCACCTACGCTGAAGAGCTTAAAACTTGGCTTGAGCCGACCTGCCGCAAAAATGAAACTCAACTTCGCGAAAGTCTTCAGGATGAAGTCAACAAGATTTTCGACGAAATGTATCACGGTCGCCGCCGCGTTGAACTCGACGAGCAATATCACGTTGAACTTATCGCTTCCGTCGGCGACGGCGAAAGTCTTCTGAGCGAATCCGAAGGTCTCAATCGCGTAAAAAATTTCGCGTTCATTGCGGGGCTTGTCGCGCTTGCCAAACGTCAAATTTTCAAAGATCTTGAAATTCAGTCGGAGGCTTATCCGCTGGTCATGGACGCGCCTTTTTCCAACGCGGACGAAATTCACACGGCGAACATCTCGAAAGTCTTGCCGCGAATTGCCGAGCAAGTCATCATGTTCGTCATGCAAAAAGATTGGAACTTCGCCGAAAACGTCATGATTCAGCGCGTCGGGCAAAAATATCGGCTGAACAAAATCCGCGAAACGTTCACGAAAATCGAGGAGGTCTGAACATGAGCAAACAACCCGGTCTTTTTGAAGCGGATTACACGATTAACGGCACGCACGCCACGAAGCTGAAGTTTTTGGCGAAAAAAAATTCGCGGGACGACGAGCCGGACAATCCCAAGTCGGCGAAAATTTTCGAGCGGTACATTGACGTTTACATGAACGCCGCAGTCTGGGGCATTTATTACTGTCGCAGAGCGAAAAACGACACGACATCCGCCGACAGAGCGCGCATTTACGCCGATGCTTTCATTCGCGAACGGGAAAACTGCAAATTTCTTTATCGGCTTGTCATATTGTTGGACGACAGCAAAAAACTCACGCAGGACGAGCGGGTTGACCGTGCCTTTCGCTTCGACGCCGACTCCGACAAAGCCGACGAGGTCAAAAAAAATTTCGAGCTGTTCAACGATTACGTGCGCGGCGGCATTGATATCATGTACGAAAAATTTACCGACGGTTGCCACACCCGCGACGATTACCTCGAACGGATTTTCAAAGTCATGACGGACTTTCAGGCGGAGCTTGACGGCATTGACTACGACGCGGAACTTGCGCGGTTAAGCGGCTGATTTTCGGGAGGAGGTCGCGCCGTGTTTTCGTTTGACGCCGAAAATTTTTTTGAATACGCGCTGGAACTTTTTTCGCTGACGGGACACACCGACGCCGACGAACCCGAATTCGCGAACCACACGGCGAGCCAAGTTGTTTACGTCGACAACAAAAAAAATCTCCCGCTCAACCAACGTCAACGCGGCAGATTAAAGATTTTCGACAATATTTCGCGATTGTTCACGACTTGCGGCGTTGCGTTTTTTTCGGCGAACTTGTCAACGTCGCGCAGTGACCGCAGTCAGGCGGCGCACGATGCTCACGTTTTGATTCACGCCTCTTGCGACGACGCGGCTACGGTCTGTTTGTTTCGGCACGCGGACAAGATAATTTTGTCCTTCGCAAGCAACAGGTTGGGCTGTCTGCTGTCGGATTGGTATGCGCCGAACGACGAAAATTTTTTCGAGCGGCTTGACATTGCGAATTTTCCCGTCGACGACGACGAATATTTTCGCAGCATGGTACATCTTTTGGCGCGGCGATATTATTTCACCGAAAGCAAACCGACGGCTTACTCGCTGTTGCCGATAGATTTTTTCACGGGCGGCGAACTGTCGCATAAAGAGTTTGAAGACTTTATTCTTGCGCAAAAATTTTCGGCGGTTAAAGATTACGGCGACGATTATGTTGAGTGTGACGCCACGCAATTTGATTCTTTCGACGACACGACCGCCGAATTGGATTCGGTTTTGCTTGAAGCCGAAAACGTTGAACTTGTCATCGACAACGAGGAGCCGAACGAAGATTCTTTGGCGGAAGTTGACGCGTTTGACGAATTCGCGGGCATTGACAGCGAAGATTTTGCCGATCCGTCGAAGTTGCTGGAAAAAATTTCTATGCGTTGGTCTGCTCCGAACGAGTGACGGCTATTTTTTCGCCTGACTTCGTCGACGGATTTTTTACAGCCGAGTTCGACGAAACGTTTTGCTGAAAAGTTCGTCGTCCATGTTTGCAATCGCGTGATTCAGCGTCGAAATCATCTGCTGACGACCGTCGCGCAGGTAGCCCGCAATCGGCACGGAGTCCATCGAGTGCGCCGCCCAAAAGTATGTGTCGGGCAAGTCGAGCTTTTCGATAAGAATTTTTTCTTCGGTCAAGTTTTCGGTCTCGCCCGCCGCCGTGAAGTTGCCGAGTTGAACTTCAGTCGCAAGTTCCGTGTCGTCGAAGGCAGTCATCGTGTTTATCAAAATCTTGTCGGGCTTGATGTCGTTCAAAAGTTCGGCGGTGGCAACGGCATTTTCCGCGCCGCGACCTTTGCCGGCGGCACCTAGCATCAAAAGCGACATGTGACGAATTCCGAGCGCGTTTAGGCGTTGACATTGACGGCGAACGTCCGCGACGCTGTTGCCTTTGTTCAGGTAAGTCAAAACGTCGTCAAGACCGCTCTCGACGCCGACATACAAATCGTTGACGCCCAAAGTTTTCAGCCGCTCAAGTTGCGCGTCG
>JAFVBP010000352.1 GCA_017479925.1 Selenomonadaceae bacterium
CGGCACGGAACCGCGCGAACCAAGCACGGTTAAGCTGAAATTGTTCAAAATTTAAACCCCCTTGTCGTTTAACGAATTCAAAACCAAAACTTCAAAATCGGGCGACTTGCCTTTGAGCTTGATTGAATTTCCGAGCGACGTGACGGATGCGCAGTTGCCGAGTTTGTCCGCGACGGAACGCGAAATCAAAATCGTGCCGCCGGGCGCGTTCGCCTCAAGTCGCGCCGCCGTGTTGACCGTGTCGCCAATGGCGGTGTAATCCATGCGAAAATCGGTGCCGATATTGCCGACGACCGCGCTGCCCCAGTTGATGCCGATGCCGAAAGAAATTTTCCGACCGTAGCGCGCCATTAACTCCTTGCCGAGCAATTCGGAACCGGCAATCATGTCGAGCGCGGCTCTGCAGGCAAGCAAAACGGGCTTTTCCTGCGGAACGGGCGCGTTCCAAAAAGCCATTGTGCAATCGCCGACGAATTTGTCAAGCGTGCCGTGATAAAGCCGAATACAATCGGTCGTCAACGTCAAGTAGCGATTCAAAATTTCAACGACGGTCGCGGGCGGTAATTCTTCGCTCATCGACGTAAAACCGCGAATATCGACGAACAAAACCGCAATGTCTTTGAGTTCGCCGCCCAAGTTCGGCAATTTCGAGCCGTCCGACAACAATTTTCGCATGACGACGGGGTCAACGTAGCGTTCAAAAGTCGCGGTAACTCTGTCGTTTTCGGCGCGTGCGGAAGCGTAATTCATCGCAATTGAGCCGACAAACAAAATCGTTTCGCTGATGGGAACCCACGAGACGTGCAAAATCAGCCCGTTGCAACGACAAATTTGGCAAATTACGAGCCACACGAAACAAGTCATCAGCCAACAAAGCGTTATGTGGCACATTTTCGCGTTTCGGAAGTAATAGCCCGAAAAAAACGTCGCGGCGAACAAAATCACGAGTTGCGGAATTTTACTTGCGTCAATCGGACAATCGCCGTTCATGAAAGCCTGAATCGCGTTGGCGTGAATGTCAAGCCCGAACATTAAATCCGAGCGGTCAAACGAAGTCGGCGCGGCATCTTGCAATCCCGACGCGTAAGGGCCGATCAAAACGATTTTGTCGCGGTAAATTTCGGGCGGCACGTTGCTCCTGAGCAGGTCGTAGAAATTTTTGCCCGACGAATAACTTTTCGCGGTAAAAGTCAAGTAAAAAATGCCGTCACGCTCCATCCAAGGCAAAATTTTCGGCTCAATACCTTTGACGCGGCAAAATTTCTCGTAAATCACTCGTGCGAAGGAATAAATTCGCCCGTTGCCTTCCGCGTTGACATAAAGCAGGTCGTGACGAACAATCCCGTCGCTTTCGTTCGGCGCGTTGATGTGACCCGTTTCGACGACGTTTGCAAGCGAATCATACGGCGAAATCCACGGCCAACTATCATCCCAAGGATTTTCGTCCTCCAAATCGGAATTAACGACGACTTCGGAGCCGACGACGACATTTCCGAACTTCGCGCAGGCTTCGGCGAGCAATTTATCGCCTTCGGGGTCGTTTTGGTCGTCGCCCGTGAACAAAATATCAATTCCGATAACTGCGGGTCGCGAAAGCGGGTCGTGATTCAAAAAATTTATCGCTTGAGCAATATCGCGGCGTTTCAACGACATGCGCGAGCCTAATTTGCTCAAAGTGACGTTATCAATGCCGATAACGACAATTTCGGGACTTTTTTTGCCGGCCGACTGATAAAATCTGTCCGAAAAGCGATAATCGATGTCGTTGACGCAACCTGCCGCCAAAATCGTCAAAAACAGTGCGACGGTGCAAGCTTCAATCAAATGCCAAAAATTTTTTCGATCAGTCACATGCGCATACCTCTGATTCGGTTACTTTGGAAAACAACCGCGCCGTCGTCGAGAAAGTGCGAAATTTGGTTTTCGGCAAGAATTTTGTCGGCGTCTGCAGTCGAAATGACGGGACAGCTGCCGTCCGCGCTCAATTGCGAAATTTTGACGACGAGCGGATTGTCCCCGACGCGTGAATCGTTTTCGGCGGCGAAAACTTTGTTGCCAAGCTGCGCGAAAGAATTTTTGCCCGACGCGTTGACGAGCTTCACATTTTCGGCGGAATCGACGTAGCCGACAACGCCGCGTTCGAGAACTTTTTGACGCTCCAAGTTGCCGTAAGCGTAAATCGTTTGGTTTTCGTCGCGAATTTCGGGCGACAACACGGGATTGAGTTCAAGATCTCCGCAGTCGACAATCAAGCCCGTGTAATTGCCCTGAGCGGCGATATTTTTTGTCGGCGGCGGGAAATTTTGCTTGTCGACGGGCGGAAATGCGACTTGTGCGACGGAATTTTTCACGCCGAAAATCGGCACGCTCAAAACGACGGTGCAGTTGCCGAATTCGTCATAATCCTCCGACACGACGGTAAAAAACTGAATCACGGCGTCGATTTCGGTCTTGACCAAAGTTTTTTCGGCGGTGACGTGAATGTTCGCGACTTGCTCCGCCAAATTTCGTTGGGCGTCAACCATGGCGGCGCGTTTCGCCAAAGTTTTCGTCAAACGCGTGACTTCGGCTGATTCGGGCGCACTGCCGTGACCTTCGGCGATTAAAATGTTCGATTGCCACCACCGGTTGACGGTTGTCGGCTCAATTTCGGTGACGTTTTCGACGCGCAGATTTTCGGTCGACATCAACGCAAAAATTATCAAGCCGATCGTCGCGGTGAAAAGAATTTTTCGCATGGGAATTCGCCTCCTTTCGACGGCAATATTCGACGCAAAAAAAAATCTTCCCTTGTCGCGTTGAAATTCATGTTGTATAATCGCCAAGAAATATTTTAACGTGGAGTGAAATTTACGATGTATAAAGTCAACGGTTATTATGTTTATTTGACCGACTCGCAGTACAGAGATATTCTAGAAAAAGTTGCCGGACATGAACCGGCTGAGTGGATAGTTTCAAGCCATATTGCAGGTAGTGAAGCGAACATAGAAAAACATAAACGCATACAACGCTACCTTGAGAACAATTTCAAAGAGGCGTACTATAAATTTAACTTCTATGGTAAAGACGCGCAAGATAACATAGTGAATGTTTTAGGCGAATATAATGAATTATCCAATGCAATAGACGTTGTTTGTGCAGACCATATAGATTATGCATATATGATGATGGCAGATTTAACAGGCGGAGCTAACATTAAAAATATAAAAATAAACATTTACGAAAAGATATTTTTCTCGTGGATATTTGGAAGAAGATTCAGCGGCAATTCAATCACTATAAAAAGGCAAGATGTAATCCACATTTATGGCGAATTGACGAATTTTATAGTTGAAAGCAAGACGTTTGATATATACTTCACTATTGATAATGTTAATGTAACGTATAAATGAGCGGTTTTCTTCAACAACGAAAAAACCCTCCGACACGCTGTCGAAGGGCATTTTTTTGCTTGTGACGCGACATTTTTACATCCTTGCATAAAATCTTGTTGAATCATTGTCGGGTTTCGAGATTTTTTCCGTGTCAGAATTTGGCATTTGCCTCACTAATATTCCGCCCGCGACCTTTTCGAGTTCTTCGTCGCTCATCTGTTCGAGTTGCTCGTTGATTTTCTTGATGTTTTCTTCGCGTGTTGCCATTGTTATCAAGCCCCTTTGTGCACCTTGTGCGCGGCGGTCAATCATTTGCCGTCGATGATTTTCCACGCCTCGTCTTGGGTGATTGACTTGCCGTTGTAGCTGTAACTGTTCGGGTCGAACGGTTTGCCGTTGTAAGTCATGGTGATTCCGTGACTTGCGAACATTTTTTCGAGTTTGCCGACGACGTTGTCGCCTTCAGTCCAGTTCTGCAACAGGTAAATCGCGCCATCAGCGGATTTTGGATCGATTTTGTCGAATCCGGGGATTTTTCTGTCGAAAGCGTTGAGGTAATCGCCGACACTTTCACCCCACGAGCCGCCCGCGACTTGGTCGAGTTGGTCGTCGCTGAGGATTTCGTCTTTCAAAATTTCGTTCGTCATTGTTATCAAGCTCCTTCGTATGTGACTGATGTTTTAGTTGCCGAACTGCGCGTTGATGTGTTTCCAGGCGTCGTCGCGGCTGACTTGCTTGCCGTTGATGAAATATTGATTCGCCTTCGACGTGCCGACAATATCGCCGAAAACGCTGCCGTCGTCTTTGATTGTGACGCCGTATTTCTCAAACGCACCGCGCAAATTCGCGAAACCGTCATGGTCGAGAATCGGGACGCCGACAAGCGATTCACCGCTGAAGATTTTCACGCCGAGTTTTTCAAAGTTTCGAGCGTCGTTGTAACTTTCGGCGAAAGTGCCGCCCGCCACACGGTCGAGTTCTTCGTCTTTAAGAATTTCGTCTTTGAAAATTTCGTTCGCCATTGTTATCAAGCTCCTTTGATGTCGGTTGTGATTGTGATTTTATTTTCTGCACATTATACGCCGCATGTCAAATTTCGTTACACGCGACGAAAAAATTTTTTCGCCGTCAACGAAAAAAGCCCCGACGTGTTGTCGAGGCAGGTTGTTTCAGCGTTTGGTTGCATTATTAATCAATTTGTCGGCACCGTTAATGATGGTTTCCGTGACTGTTTCGGTTCCGTCGACAACTGTTTTGACTCCGTCGACAACCGTATTCACCACGGGCTTTACTATCATGTCTCCGACGAACTCGCATGTGTCTTCTATTGTGTCTTTGATCCAGCTGAAAATTCCGCCGGCCGCCACCGCGTCAAGTTCTTCGTCGCTGAGCTGTTCGAGGTCGTAGCCTTCTGCCTTCGCGATTGCGATTACCTGCGCGTCGTAAACCGATTGTGTTACGCACTTTAGCAAAAAATTTCGCGCCGTCAACATGTCACTGCGGATAATGGCACGCTACGAAGTGATTCGGCTCAACTTCGCTCAAGTCGGGCTTTTTTTGTTGACAAAGTTCGCGGCAATGTTCGCAACGATTTTGGAACGGGCAACCCGTCGGAATGTCAAGCGGGCTTGGTATGTCGCCCGGCAAAATCCCGATGTACTGATTTTTCGCTTGGTCGGTCGAGAAAACCGCCTTCAGCAACGCCTGCGTGTACGGGTGCCGCGCCGAATCGAGCTTGTCGCCGTCGAGCTGCTCCATCATGTTGCCCAAATACATGACGGCGACGCGGTGACTGAACAAACTTACCAACGCCATGTCGTGGCAGATGAAAATGTACGTGATGCCCTTGTCGCGCTGAAGTTTGACGAGCAACTTGATAATCGTGTCTTGAACTGAAACGTCGAGCGCGGACGTGGCTTCGTCGCAGGCGATAATTTCGGGCTCAAGTGCAAGTGCCCGAGCAATGGCGACGCGTTGACGTTGACCGCCGCTCATGTTGTGCGGGTAACGGTCGACGAAATCCGCGGGCAAGTCAACCTGCGTCAAAAGTTCGCGTGCCTTTGAATCAACGTCGGCGGGCGAAATCAAGTCGAAGTTCAACAGCGGCTCACAGACGATGTCGCGGATTTTCAGCTTCGGGTTGAACGCGGCTGTCGGATCTTGAAAAACCATTTGTATGTGGCGATAATTTTGCCGTTTCGCCTCGCCCGTGAGTTGCGTGATGTCTTCGCCGTGAAAAATGATTTTGCCCGAAGTCGGGCGTTGTATATTCATAATCGCCTTGAGCAAAGTCGTCTTGCCGCAACCCGATTCGCCGACGACGGCAACGGTTTCGCCTTTGCGCACGTCAAGCGAAATGTCGTCGCACGCCGTCAAAAACTTGCCGCCGCTGACGGGAAATTTCTTCGTGACGTGTTCGACACGCAAAATCACTTCAGACATAACGTTTGCCCCCAATCTCCGGCACGGACGCGAGCAAAGTTTTGGTGTACTCCGCTTGCGGGCGATTAATCACGTCATCGGTCTTGCCGTATTCGACGACGCGCCCTTGGCTCATGACCATCAGGTTATCGGCAAGGTACGACGCGACGCCGATATTGTGCGTGACGATAATCATCGACGCGCCCGAGCCGCGGGTTATGAACATCAATTCGCCGACGATTTGCGCTTGAGTCGTCACGTCGAGCGCGGAAGTCGGTTCGTCCGCAAGCAACAGTTTCGGCTGAAACGTTATAGCCATTGCAATTCCGACGCGTTGACGCATCCCGCCCGAAAGTTCAAAGGTGTACGAGTTCAAGATATTTTCGGGATTCGGCAGGTTCATTAACGTCAACTTGTCGACGGCGGTGTCCCACGCGGATTTTTTGTCAACGTCGCTGTGCACTTGAATATATTCGACGAATTGACTGCCGATTGTCCGCACGGGATTAAGCATGTTGCCGCTGTCTTGAAAGATCATCGAAATTTTTCCGCCGCGCAGATTTCGCCAGCCGTCCGCGTCGAGCGTCAAAAGATTTTGTCCGTCGAAGGTGATTGAGCCGTTCGAGACGTGTCCGCCGCCCGGCAAGACGTTCAAAATCGCACGGATAACGGTCGTTTTGCCGCTGCCCGATTCGCCGACAATGGCTAAAATTTCCCCGTCGTCGAGCGTAAAATTCACGTCGTGAACGGTCGGCGCAGAACTTTTGGCGTATGAAATATCGAGTTTTGAAACTTCAAGCAACAAGTAAGTCACTTCCTTTGAGCTGAAATTGTTCGTCGACAAAATTTTTTTCGGCGTGTTATCCTGCGCTTGTCGCAAAATCATATGCGGCGAAAATCTTTGTGACGAGGTGAGTTTCATGAAAAAATTGGCAGTTATCGTCGGCGCGGGACGCGGCATGGGCAACAATATCGCCGAACGTTTCGCGAAAGAAAATTTCCGTGTGGTTTTGGCTGCGCGACGCCAAAATCTTTTGGACGAATACGCGGCTGAACTTTCGGCGAAAGGTTACGAAGTCTTCACGCACGCGGCGGACGTTGCCGACACGGCTTCGTTGACGAAAATGTTCGCGGACGTGCAAAATCAATTCGGCGCGGTCGACGGCCGCTTTAAAAGCGGCGGAACAGCTGACGCGACGTATCGTTGTCAACATTCCAACGCATTCGCCGCGAACTGAAATTTTTTGCAGGCGGCGACGGCGCAATACTTTTCACGGGCGGACTTTTCGGCGTGCACCCGAACGCGAACGTCGATTTCGCCTGCATGTCGATGGATAAGTCGGCTTTGCGTGCGTTGGCTCAAATGTTGAACGCCGAACTCAAAACCAAGGGAATTTTCGTCGGCGTCGTCGGCAGCAACAAACACTTCGCGCCGAAAAATATTGCCGAGGCTTATTGGCAACTTTACAGCGCGAGGAATTCTTTCGAGTACATTTTCGATTGAGGTGTCGTCACATGAAAGTTATCGCCGTGAGCGGCAGCCCGCGCAAAGGTCGCAATACCGAACAAATGCTTTCGAGTGCTTTGGACGGAGCGGCGTCGCGTGGTGCGCAAACGAAATTGATTCGGCTGTACGAGCTGAACTTCACGGGTTGCAAAAGTTGTCTTGTCTGCAAACGAATCAACGCGCAACGCAAATGTTACGTTCGCGACGAATTGTCGCCCGTGCTTGAAGAGTTGACAACTTCCGACGCGCTGATTTTCGGGTCGCCGATTTACTTCATGGAGCTGACGGGCGTCCTGCATTCGTGCCCGGAGCGATTTTATTTCCCGTTCGTGACTTACGGCACGGAGCGTCAAACTTTTTTCGAGCGCAAACTGCCGATCGGTTTCGTGTACACGATGAATGTCACGAAAGATTGGCTCCGCGAAATGCCGATTGCGAATCGTTTTGCCGAAGTCACCGAAACTTTGTTCGGCGTCGCACCTGAAATTGTTTGCGCTTACGACACGTGGCAATATCCCGATTACAGCAAATTTGAGCACGGGATTTTTTCGGTCGAGCAGAAAAAACGTCACCGCGACGAAGAATTTCCGCACGAACTTGAATCTGCGCGGCAACTTGGCATAACTTTGGTCGAAAAGGCGGCGAAATTTCATGACGAACGAACTGTTTGAACTTGCGCGGCGTCGACGGTCATGTCGCAAATACACGGGCGAAAAAATTCCCGACGAAATTGTCAACGAAATTTTGAAAGTCACGTTACTTGCCCCGTCGTCTTGGGGCGGTCACCCGATTGAATTTGTCGTCGGCGCGACAAGTCGACGATTCAAAAAATCGCCCGTTGCAAACGCATGGGCGCGCCGCCGCTGTTGCAGGTCGACGTTGCGATTGTCGTCATGGCGAACACGGCGGGACTTGAGCTGTGGATTGAGGACGCCGCCGTTGCCTCGACGTACATTCTGCTTGCGGCGGAACAATTCAATGTCGGCGCGTGTTGGATTCACATGCGAAACCGCGCAGGTCAACGCCTTTCAGCCGACGAAGAAATTCGCCAACTTTTGGGCGTGCCCGACAATTTTTCGGTCTTGAACGTCGTGGCTTTGGGCGTCAAAGCTGAAAACAAACCTGCGCGAACCGAAAGCGATCTGCCGCTCAAAAACATTCATCGCGAACGATTCTGACGCGTGACAACATTACGGGTTACACCGGTTGTTCCACCGCTTTTAAAGCGGTCACCGCGAACGATTTTAAACGTGTGACAACATTAAGCCGAACGGTCGACAAAGAAATTTGCCAACCGCTCGGCTTTTTTGTTGACTTGAATTTACTTCGCAGGCTTGATGAGTTTCGTAATCCAGTAATAATCGGACGGGTACATAACAACGCCGTCGACATATTTGGCGTTGACGATATTCGTTTGCGGGTAGCCGAAGAACAACGCCGCGCCGTCGTCAAGCAGAATTTGTTGCAGGTCGATAATCAGCTGACGGCGTTTGTCTTTGTCGAATTCGGAAGCAAGTTCGTCGAGTTTCGCGTCATAAGCGGGGTTGCTGTAGCCGCTGCCGTTTTGCGGATTGGAGCCGTCGACGTTGGTTTTCCAGTACCAGCTCAAGAAAATTTCGGGGTCGCCCGTGTTCGCCGTCGTGATGTTCGAGATGAGCAAGTCGTATTCGCCCTTGATGCCCATGTTGTCAATCAGGTTGTAGTCGACGGTGTTAATCTTGATGTCGAAGCCCAATTTTTTCAGGTCGCTTTGAACTGCCTCGGCGTACAGCGGAAGTTCGGCGCGGGAATTGTAGACGACGAAATCGAGTTCAAGATTTTTACCGTCTTTGTCGCGGATGCCGTCGCCGTCGGAATCAGTCCAGCCCGCCTCGTCAAGCAACTTCGCGGCACGTTCGGGATTGTACGCGTTCGGGTCTTTGAGTTGGTCGAAGCCGTAATCGAGCGACGGCGGCACGGGAGCTTTGCCCGGTATGAAAGTTTTCTTCAACAGCACGTCGTTGTAAGTTTCACGGTCGCAACCGCAAATTAAAGCCGCGCGAACTTTCGGGTCGCTCAAAATGTGGTCGGGCTTTTGATTCAATCGAGCCAAAACGACGCGCAGACTTGAAATTTCGTCGACGTGAAATTTGTCGTTGGTCTTGAACAGGTCGATGTCGCCCGCCGCAATGTTGACCGCAACGTCAACGTCGCCGCTCTGCAAAGCCATAGCGCGGGTGTTCGGGTCGTCAATCGACGGAATTTCGACGGTCGCGTAAGGTACCTGCCCGTCCCAATAATTGTCGTTGCGTTTCATGACGGCGCGCTCTTTGACGAAACTGTCGACGACGTAAGGTCCCGTGCAAATCGGCCCTTGCTTGCTGAAGTCGCGGGAACCTTCGGCGGTCGTGTCGACGATTATAAACAGCGGGTCGGCGAGGTAACCGGGCATGCCCGGCAACGCTTTGGTCGTCTTGATGACGAGATTTTGACCGTCGGCAGTGATTGATTCGTACTCAAAAAACGTCGCGGCACGAGTATTTTTCGCAAAAGCGCGTTCGATTGAATTCTTGACGGCTTCGGCAGTCAACGCGGTGCCGTTGCTGAATTTGACGCCGTCGCGGATTTTGAACGTCCACGTCAAATGGTCGTCGCTGACCGTCCAGCTTTCGGCAAGCCACGGTTGAATATTCATCTTTTCGTCGAATTTGGTAAGACATTCGCCGAGACCGTAACGCATGACAACCCAGCCGAAATAATTCTGCGTCGGTTCCAACGTGTCGGCAAAGTTTGTGACGCCGACTTTCAAAACTTCGGGATTGCCGCCGCTTGACGAGCCGCCCGAATTGTCGCCGCCGCCGCAACCCGTCACGAGCAAAGTTCCCGCGCAGAGTGCCGCCGTCAAAAGTTTTTTCCACTTGAAACGCATGATAATACCTCCGTTTGTTAGTGATTAGTGGTTAGTGGCTAGTGGTTAGTGGCTAGTGGTTGGTGGTTAGTGGTTGGTGGTTAGTGAAAAATTTGCTGACCACTAACCGCTAATCACTGACCACTTTTATTGTTGCCGCGGATCTAAAACGTCGCGCAGACTGTCGCCCCAAAGATTGAACGTCGCCACGACAATGAAAATCGCCATGCCGGGATAAATCATCAGCCACGGTGCCGTTTGGATATATTGTCGACCTTCGTTGAGCATCAAGCCCCACTCAGGCGTTGGCGGTTGCGCGCCGAAGCCGAGGAACGACAAGCCCGCAATTTCCATCATCATCGTGCCGATATCCATTGCGCCCGTGATGACAACCATCGGCAAAATGTTCGGCAGGACGTGACGCCACAGGATATTGACGGTTTTCGTGCCGTTGACCTGCGCGGCGACAATGAAATCGTTGTTGCGCAATTTGATGACGAGACTTCGCACAAGTCGCGCATATTTCGCCCAACCGACGACGAGCAACGCCAAAATCGTGTTGACGACGGAGCCGCCCAAAATGCCCGCAATCGCAATCGCCAAAACGACGCCGGGGAACGCAAGCATCATGTCGGCAAGACGCATTAAAATCATTTCGACTTTGCCGCCGAAGTAGCCCGACGCAATTCCTACAATCACGCCGACAATCGCAAGCAGCGCGACAAGGCAAATCGTCATGAACAGCGAAACTCTGGTACCCGCGATAATTCGGCTCAACGTGTCGCGACCGAGTTTGTCCGTGCCCAAAAGATGTTCGGCTGACGGCGGTTGCAAAACGTTGCGCATGTTGCCGTCGAACGGGTCTTGCGGTGCCAAATACGGCGCGAAAATCGCCACGAGCAAAATCACGACGACCGCCGCCGAGTAAATCGCGAACAGCCGATTTTTCTTGAAGACTTCAATCAAGGTTGCTCACCGCCCAAATTAATTACGCATTGCGAATTACGCATTACGCATTGCATTAACACTCACCGCCTTTGCGAAGTTTCGGGTCAAGATACGCGTACGATAAATCGACCAGAAAATTTATCAGCATGTAGACGACGGCAATCCACAGCACGAAGCCTTCAATCAGCGGGTAATCGCGCATCATTATCGCCCGAACAGCCATGTTGCCCATGCCCGGCCAGCTGAAAACAATTTCGATAACCGCGACGCCGCCGAGCAACCAGCCGATTGACATGCCCAGCAAAGTTATCAGCGGCAAGACGGCATTCGGCAGGACGTGTTTCCACAAAATCGCCGATTCGCTCAAGCCGCGTGCCCGTGCTCCGACGACGTAATCTTGATGCAATTCGTCAAGTATGACCGTGCGCACCTGTCGAACGTATTTTGTCGACTGGTAAATCGCCAACGTCAGCGCGGGCAAAATTATTCCCTTCGCCGTGACGGTGGAGCTTGCGATTGGGAACCAGCCGAGTTTCAGTCCGAAGACGTACAGCAAAACCAATCCGAGCCAGAAATTTGGCATCGACACGCCGACGAACGAAAAAAATCGCACGAGGTAATCAGGCCATTCGTTTTGACGCACGGCCGACCAAATTCCCAGCGGCAACGAAATTATCAGCACGAAAATAACCGTCACGAACGCAAGCAGGATTGTCCCGACGAAACCTTCGGACAGCTTTTCCGTGACGGGTTTTTTTGCGGAATAACTCATGCCCATGTCGCCGTGTACGACGCCCGCAAGCCAATTGCCGTACTGCACCAGAAACGGCTTGTCTAGTCCCAATTCGGCGCGTGTTTTCTGCAAGACTTCTTCGGAAACGATTGTGTCCGCCGATTCGAGCAACATTGCCGCAGGGTCGCCCGGTGCCAAATAAGTCAGGCAGAACGTCAAGAAACTCACGCCGATTAACGTAACGAGCATTTGCAACAGGCGATTCGCCAACCGATTCAAAAACGTCACCCCCAAAAAAAATTTCTCGCCGCGGTAGCGAACGAGAACACAAACAATTACGCATTAAGCATTAAGCATTACGCATTGAAAAAATCTCCGTCCCCGTCACTCGCAGGTCAAGCGGCGATTGTCAATCGGGCAATTCTCCCGGCTTCGAGTCAACACTCGGCCGCGCCTTCCCAAGCAAACTCAGTGGCACAAATGCGGCTCCGCTCGTCGTTACGGTGACGTGATCGCTTCGGCTTTGAACCGAATTCCTTATTGAGTCTTTCGACACCCGATCCAATCGATATTAAATTGTCGCGTCAATGATAAGGCAAATTTATCGACACGTCAACCGAAAACTTTTACGGCGAATTTCGCGGTCAACGAAATCAACGGTTACGGCGACGAACTTCACGGTCGACGAATTTAACGGTTACGGCGACGAACTTCACGGTCAACGAACTCAGCGGTCACAGCGTAGAACTTCACGGTCAACGAATTCAGCGGTCACAGCGGCGAATTTCACGGTCAATGAACTCAACGGTCACGGCGACGAATTTCACGCGTCAACGAACTCAACGGTCACAGCGGCGAATTTCACGGTCAACGATAAAAAACTGTCCACTAACCACTAACAACGCTCGCAACGTCGAAATAAATTCGTTGGCTACGAAAAATTTTTCTGATATAATTCTTCGCCGAAAGAGTATCGTTTGGAATTGGTGGTGATTCTGTTTGCAGATAAAAGTTTTCAAAGCCGGCAACATGCGCGACGCAATGGCCGCCATGAAAGCCGAACTCGGCGAAGACGCCGTGATTTTGCACAGCAAAAAATACAAAGAAGGCGGACTGCTCGGAATCGGCAGTCGTGAGGTCGTGGAGATAACCGCTGCCGTCGAGGAAACTTCCATGCCGAAAAGACCCGATCCGCCGCCGCGTATTACTCAGCAAATTCCGCGCCCGACCGTCACGCCGAATTCACTTTTGACGCGCTACAAAACCGACGGCACCACTCAAGGCGTCACGAAAGCCGAACAACGCAACCTTGACATCGAAGCCGAACGTCGCGACGAACCTGCTCAACCGCCGCAACCGCGCACACGTCCGACGCTGTTCACCGAAAATGTTTCGCGCACGACACAAGCCGACGGTTTGGCAGAAAAAATTTCCGCGCAAAAGAAACCGTCGCTGATTCAAGTCGAGCCGCCCAAACAAACTTTCGACGACATGCTCAAAGCCGCGCAAGAAGAATCCGTGACCGTCGATTTACAGCCCGTTGTCAAGGGACAAGCGACAAGCGACACGGGACAAGTTTTGACGCCTGAACCTGAAGCCGTCACGGAACCTGAACCCGTCACGCAACCTGAAGCCGTCACGCAACCTGAAACCGTCACGGAACCTGAAGCCGTCACGCAACCTGAAGCCGTTGCGGAACCTGAACCAGTCGTTGAACCTGAACCAGTCGTTGAACCTGAAACCGTCACGCAATCTGAAACCGTCACGCAATCTGAAGCCGTCACGCAACCTGAAGCCGTCACGCAACCTGAAGCCGTCTCAGAACCTGAACAAGTCGCGGAACCTGAACCGATTGAAAAAATTTCGCCGACTGTTCAAGAACCGTCGCGACCTGTTCAAGAACCGTCGCAAGCCGTCAACGAACAGCCGCAACCCGTCAAAGAAGCCGAAACCGTCAACGAATCGCAACCGCAAGGCGTCACCGCCGAACAACTCGCTCAAACGCAAGCGATGATTTTGGCGCAATTCAATCAAATGCAGATGATGCAACAGGCGGCACTCGCTCAAGCACAGGCGAACGCGCAAGCACAAGCTCAAGCGACCGAACAACTGCGACTTCAGCAACAGGCAGCGGCTCAAGCTCAACAGGCAGCACTTCAAGCCCAAGCGCAGGCACAGGCTCAAGCTCAAGCGCAATCGCAAGTTCAAGCTCAGCCGCAACCGACCGACCCGCAAAGCGACGACAAAATCAAGCGGCTCGAAGAAGAAATCGCGCACATGAAAGCTTTGCTCGCCGAAGTTTTGGGACGCGAACCGAAAAAAGGCAACATCTCCCTGCACGAAGCGTTGAAACTTCAGGAAGTCGACGAAGAAATTTTGACCGAAATGGCGACGCAAGCCAACGCGGGCGACACGCTCGTCGACATTCACGCGCCGACGGCCAAAGCCACGTTAATCAACTACCTCAACGAACACATAAAATTTTCCGACGGCGTCAAACTCAATCGTCACGGCGTGCGAATTGCCGCTTTACTCGGCACGACGGGTGTCGGCAAAACGACGACGCTCGCGAAAATCGCCGCCAAATTCGTCCTCGAACAGAAAACCAACGTCGCGCTGATAACCGCCGACACGTACAGAATCTCCGCCGTCGAACAGCTCAAAACTTACTCGGACATTTTGGAGTTGCCGCTTGAAATCGTCTACAGTCCCGCGGAACTTGCCTCGGCAATCGAACGGCACCGCGACAAAGAACTCATTTTAATCGACACGGCGGGACGCAGTCAGCACAACGAATATCAAATGCGCGAACTCGAAGAATTTTTGCGCGTCAATCCGCGAATCGAAAAACATCTGGTCATTAGCGCGACGACGAAATTCACCGACGCCCGCCAAATCATGAACAAATTTTCCAAGGTCGAACCCGACAGAATCATCTTCACCAAAATCGACGAAACGGGCAGTCTCGGCATGATTATAAATCTTCTGCGCGACAACAATTATTCGCTGTCGTACATAACCACGGGGCAAAGCGTCCCCGACGACATTGAGCGCGCCGGCTCCGAAATTTTGGCGGATCTGCTGTTCAAGAAAGTCGACGAGTTACGAGGGATTTAAAATGTCTGACCAAGCATCACGGCTGAGAAATTTGGTTGAAGAACGCGCCGAGGAAGAGGCGCAGGCACGCGAAATCGGCGAACTTTATTTCGGCGTGACGGAGGACACGCGGGTTATCGCAATCACCAGCGGCAAAGGCGGCGTCGGCAAAACGAATTTGGCAGTCAATTTGGCTGTCGCCCTGCAACTTTCGGGCAAGCGCGTCATGTTGATTGACGCCGATATCGGCATGGCGAACGTCAACTTGCTCATGGGCTCGGTGACGAATCGCAGTTTGATTGACCTTTTGGACGACGAAGTTGCGCTCGAAGACGTTGTCGAAGACGGCGTTGCGGGCGTCAAATACATTTCCGGCGTCGCGGGCATTGAAGCGGCGTTGAACCTCAATCGCAACGAACAGAAAAAACTTCACAAAAAACTTGGTCGCTGTTCGGAACTTGCGGACGTCATTTTGATTGACACGGGCGCGGGCTTGAATCGCAACGTCATCGAATTCGTTTTGGCGGCGGAAGAAGTTTTGCTCGTCACCACGCCCGAACCTACATCTTTGGCGGACGCGTACGCCGTCATCAAAGCTTATACGACGTACACGGAACGGCGAAATATCAAGCTTATCGTCAACCGAATCCGCGACGAAGAGGAGTGCGACGACGTTACCGAAAAAATCAACCAGACGACGCAAAAATTCCTTGAGCTGACGATTGACACGCTCGGCTACATTTACGAAGACAAAACCGTTCGCGAAGCCGTGCACCGTCAAGAGCCGTTCGTTATCGTCGACGGCGAAACTGCGGCGTCGCGCTGTGTTTTTGAGTTGGCGAAAAGTCTTTTGAGCGGCGAAAAAATGTCGCCCGTGTCACGCGGTTGGCGCGGTTTTTTGGATCGATTGTTCGGTTATTGAAAACAACGGTACTCCGGCCGTCATGGATGACGGCCGCCCGCAGTTGAAACAGGATGTTTCACCTGCGGGCTGTTTTCTTTGGTTACTTTCTTTTGCGCCAAAAGAAAGTAACATTCAACGCAAAACATATATCGAAGCGATACGCTCGTCGTGCGAAACGACAAAAAAATCCCCGTCACGTTCGACGGGGATTTTTTTAGTTCGCGGCGACAATGTCAAAACGTTGACAACGACACGTCGCGACAGTTGTTCCGCCGCTTTTAAAGCGGCCGGGGAAATTTTTTTTGCATGTCGTGAATCGTTTACTCGAAAATGTTGTGCTTAACGCGGTCGTGTTCTTCGGATTTTTTCGCGTCGTTCCAGCGGTCGGTTGTGCCGACAAGGTACTTATTGGACTGTTCCTTGCTCCGTAGAGCGGATACATGCAGTCTCTACATCCAAATAGACGACGTCAAAACCGAAAACGTTTGAACGCTTTCTTTTGAACTTTGCTCTGACGCTTTCGGCTTTTTTCTCAAATTTCTCGGCAAGCCAACGAGCGGCTTCAGTCTGTGATTCAAATTCTTTGCGAACGCCGGCTTGAATAAGAACAAGTGGTTTTTTACAGCTCGCTTGGTGTTTGGACAAATTTTCCGAACCGATTTTTGAAATATTGCTGTGGTCACGGTTTTTCATCTGTTCGCTTTTGGTGACGTAACGCAGATTCGTGTAATGGTTGTTCAAACTGTTACGATCGATGTGGTCAATTTCGTAACCTTCAGGTTTTTCTCCCAACCAACATTCCGCCACAACACGCGCTATGGGGATTCGCTGAACTTTCCCGTCTCGACAGATGAACGTAAAACAATATCCCTTCGTTGAGTGATGATAGTCGACGATAATCTTGTTTTGCTTCTTCGACTTCACGTTTCGGAAAATGCGCCCGTCCTCGCTCACTTCGTAAAAAAACTTGAGTGACGGTATCTTTCTGAACTCGCGATTGGTCATTTTGATGACCTCCCCCGAAACCCTGTGCGTTATTTTTTTACTTGTGACTTCTGTCGAAATCCGGCGCACAGAGCGGCCTAAGCCACAGTATCACTTTTGGGGCTACCTCAGCAACCCGTTATGCGTCTGATGCGTTCAAACTTTTGACCGCGGGCGGTGTAACTGACATCGACACAGCCGTCGTCACACGCCTTGACTTGAATCGACTTGACGGGTTCGGCGACACGTTCGCGCACGTAAGCGACATAAGCGGCGGCCTCGTCGCGGTCGGCGTCGTCAAGCCCGACGAACGAAACTTTCACGCCGTCAACAGTCATGAGAAATCACTTCCTTAAATCGATTTTTGTATCAGCGGGCAAGTCAAGCGTGCGAATCGGGAACGGAATGTTGATGCCCTCCGCGTCGAAACGCTTCTTGATCGCCTTGATGAACTCGTGCTTCAAAATGTATTGATTCGTAAAACTTCTGACGTGCATGACCGCGTTAAAATCAATCGACGAGTCGTTAAAATGTTGGTAACGCACAACGGGCGCAAGCGGACTTCTGTCGCGGCCGTTTTCGTCGAGTTGCGGTTCGTAGCCGTCGATTTTAATCTGCAACTCGCGGGCAACCTCAATCGTCACGCGTTCGACGTGCTCAAGGTCGCTTTCGTAGCCGACGCCAATCGGCACAATCAAAACAATGTCGTCACGCGGCTGCGAAAAATTCGTTATGACGGAAGAGGCGATAACTTTATTCGGGATAACCACGACGTTACTGTCCGAAGGCGGCGTCACCGTGATATATCGCCAGTTGATATCGGTCACGCGCCCTTCGTCGCCCGTCGAAAGTTTTATGTAATCGTTGACGCGGAACTGTTTGGAAACGATAATTTGCAGTCCCGAAAAAACATTTTCCAGCGTCTCGCGCAAGCCGAAAGCTATTGCCATACTGCCGACGCCCAAAGTTGCCATAATCGGCGCGACGGAAATGTTGAAGTAGTCCAGCACAATCAGCGCGCCCGAAGCGTAAATCACCACTCGGAAAATCGTGTCGAGCAAGGTCGATTGTTGCATGTCGCTTGAGCCGGAAAACTTGAGCCGAATGAAACCCGACAGCGTTCGTTCGCAGACCCGTGTCAGCGAAAAAATGATGACCGTAAACAGTATGTACGAAAAGATTTTGTCGAGGCTTTCGGGCAAGTCCGACGTTTGGACGCTCCAATAAAGCCCGATAACCAGGCACAGCGAAATCGGCACGCCTTTCATTGCGCGGAAGAAAAGTCCCATCAGCTCCGAATCGCTGCCTTTGGCTTTCGCTTCAAGTTTGCGTGTCAACATGCGGTTTAGAACAATGCCGACAGTCAGCGCGACGCCCAAAATGCACGCGACGATTATCAGGTCGTCTATAACGCTTGACCAGTCAATTTGTTGCAGAAAATCCAATCAAATCACCTCTGAAAAGCAATGCGTAATGCTTAGTGCGCAATGCGTAATTGATTTTTTTTCGGCGACGTTGTATCATTGCCCGCACACTCGGAAGGAGTTGGTTGCAGTGAACAAAGTTTTAATCGAAGGTCGACGCCTGCGACTTCGGCGGGCAAACGACACGGATTTGAATTACATCATGACGTTGCAGTTCGCGCCCGAAAATTTGAAATTTATCGTGCCGTTCGACGAAGATTTTCAACGCGAAGTCATGCAGTCCGACGGCTCGGAAAAGTTAAACGTCATCATCGAAGAACTCGACGGTACGCCCGCGGGTTACTTCCTGTTGCAGGGGCTTGACACGTCTTGCGCGGAATTCACGCACGTCATCATTGAGCGCAAAGGTTTGGGCTACGGTCGCGAGTCCATGAAACTTCTGCTTGATTGGACGTTCGCGACGAAAAAATTTCACCGCGTGTGGATTGACTGCAAAGAGTACAACTCAATCGCCCTGCACCTGTACGAAAGTCTCGGCTTTGTTCGTGAAGGTTGCCTGCGCGAATTTCTGTTGACCGACGGCGTTTGGGAAGATTTAATCGTGCTCGGCTTGCTTGACCATGAATATCTTGCACAACGGTAACGGTAATCGAAGTTCGATCTACATGGATGACGAGCAACGTTGCGGGTCGCTCCAATTGGATTCAACGTCACATTACCGGCCGACATGGATGTCGGCCGCCGCCGCGTATGATACAGGATGTATCATGCGGCGCAGATGACCCTCGGCTTTCGACAACATGCGGGGTACCAACACCGTCGCCCGCCGCGTAGGCGCGTCTTTCTTTGCTACTTTCTTTCCACGCGGAAAGAAAGTAGATCTCAACAAAACAAAATTCATGAATTGACTTCGGACGAGCGACGAGCCGCACCCGTCACTAATCGACAACGCACGTCAACTGCGCCGAAAAAATAACTCCGCTCTGATTTCGGAACGGAGATTTTTTTATGTCGTTGAGCAAAAAAGATTTACACGGCTTTGGCAAGGTCCTCGCCGAGTTTGCGGCATTCGTCAAGAGTTTCGTCGTCCGGGGCATTTTCCGAAATGACGGAACCGACGAACTTCGCGCCGGCTTCTTTGGTGCGCTCGCTCCAATTCTCCATCCACGCGCCGCCGCCCCAGCCGTAGCTGCCGAAAAGTCCGACGGGCACGCCGTTGAGTTTGGCTTCGGCATCGGTGAAGAACGGCTCGAACGAATCTTCTTCGAGAACTTCGTCGCCCATTGCGGGGCAACCGAACAAAAAGCCGTTGTAATCAGCCATGTCCGAGGCGTTGAAGTCGTCTACCTGGAAAACTTCAACGTCCGCGCCCGCAGACTTGGCACCTTCGGCAACCGCTTCCGCCATGGCTTCGGTATTTCCCGTGCCGCTCCAAAAAACGACCGCGATTTTACTCATCAGAATCCCTCCAAAAAAGTTTTGACTCTAAACCGCGCACATATTAACACAGCGATTTTGCCGCGTCAACAAACTATTTGCCGACAGCGTCAACGTCAAGTCAAATTCAGATACGTCGACAACCGCGTCAATTTCGGTCACGTCGACAATCGCGTCAAAATCGTTCACGCCGACAACCGCGTCAATTTCGGTCACGTCGACAATCGCGTCAATTTCGGTCATGTCGGTCACGTCGACAACCGCGTCAAATTTCAGACACGTTCAACGCCGCGTCAAAATCGTTCACGTCGACGGCGCGTCAATTTCGGTCACGTCGACAACCGCGTCAACGTCAAGCCAACGACCGCGGTTGAATCAATTTTTCACGACGGTCAACACGTCCAAATTCCCGTCTTCGGCAATCGAAAATTTCAAGTCGCCGCGTGTGACGGTACCCGAAGAATTTTCGGCGGTCAACTCGTTCATCAAAGTCGGCACCTCAACTTCAGGCGCGACGCTGTGCACGAAAGCCGTCAAAATCAGCTGAACGTAAAGCGTCTCGTTTTTGTCTTCGGGCGCGGTGTAACAGCACTGCAGAATTTTGAAGTTGCCGCCTTCGGGCAAGGTGACGCCGACAACCGCGACGTTCGAGCCGAAAATCTTCGCGAAAGTGTCGCCGCCCGCGTTCGGGAAAATTTTGTAATCGTTGATTGTGAACAAATATTCCATGTCCGAAATGTCGTCGGTGCCCAAAGCTTGCTTGAGAATCAACTTCGCCGCAGTGTCAAATTTTTCCTTGAAAGTGTCGACGTTGACATCGAGCGTTTTGGAATTTTCGGGCGCGGCGGCGGGATTTTGAGCAACGTCGGTGAAAATTCGACCGAATTGGCTTTCGGTGAACGGCGCGGCTTCGGAAAAATTTGTAGCCGTCACGGCAAGCAAAATCGTCAGCGCGACAAAAAATTTTTTCAAGTCAAGACCTCCCGAATCAGTTTGCGGTAACGGAAATGACATCCAGATTGTCAAGCGTCACGAACGAAAATTTCACGTTGCCTTTGACGATTGGCGTGTCGGGATTTTCCTTCGCCTCGGACAGCAGTGTTTTCGCGTCCGAATCGGGCGAAATGCCCTTGACGAAGGCTTCAAGAACCAACATGCGAATCATCGCTTCGTTTTTGTCGTCAACCGCCGCGCCGACAAGGTTGAGCGTCTTGAAATGCCCGCTCTCGTCAAGGGAACCGACAATCGCGACCATGTTCATGAAATTTTTGGCGAAGAGCACGTTTTGACCGTTGGTGACGATATTTTGTTCGCCGATCAAGAAAATTTGTTCCATCTTCGCGGTGTCGTTGCCGGCGTTCGTCTGCGCGATAAAGCCCGACATGAAGTCGTTAAAATTCTTTTGGAAGGTGCCAACGTCGACAGCGAGCGCGGCGGCGGACGGTTGCACGGTCATTGACAGTATTTGATTGCGCTGTTCGTCGGTGAATTGAGCGGCTTCGGACACATTTGCAGCCGTCACGGCAAACAAAATCGTCAGTGCGACAAAAAATTTTTTCAAGTTAAGAACTCCTTTCGGCAACGACGTTCAACATGTTCAACTTGCCGCTTTGAATCAGCGTGAAGAGCAAGTCGCCCGCCGTGAAAAAATAATTCGCTTTGAGCACGTCGCGAACTTCGTCGGGCGCAACTTTCGGGAAAAAAGTTTTCGTAAACGCGCCGAAAACGAAATCCAGTGTCCGTGCTTCGCGAGATCTTTCGGGTTCGGTGAAACACAAACTCAAAATTTTAAAATTGTCGTTCGCCGCACCCAAACCGAAAATGCCGACTCCGTCACCGAAAATTTTCACGAACAGCGCGGTTTCGTCGTCCGCGAAAATTTTGTATTCGTCGCGCAAAAAAAGTTCCCGCCAAATGGGACGTTCGCCTTCTTCGGCGTCGCGTTCAAGCAGCGATTCAAGTTGCGCGGTGAAATCTTTCTGCAACGAGTCGGCGTTGAACGGGATCGTCGCGCTTTTGTCGACGGCGGGATTGTGCGACAATTTGTCGATTATTTCGTTGACGTATTCCTCGGCGATTTTTTTCGTGCGACGCCTGCGAAGAAATTCACTCGCCAACTGCGGTCACCGTGAGCAGATTGTCGTTTTGCGTGAGCGAAAATTTCACGCCGTCGCGAACAACTTCAGGCTTCGTTTTAAGCGCGCTGATAAATTCTTCGCCGTCGGATTCGGGCAAGAAACTTTTCGTGAACGCGTCAAACACGAGATTTAACGTCTGCGACTCGCGTTGATTGTCGGGCACGGTGAAACACAACCGCACGATTTTGAAATTGTCGCCCGAATAGCCGTAAGCGAACAGCCCGATTGTGTCGCCGAACAAGTTGAAGAAAAAATCTTTGCCCGTGTCCGTGAAAGTTTTGTATTCGTCGATGAGCAACAATTTACGCATGAGCGCAAGACTTTCCTCGTCAAGTTCGGCGGGTTCCAGAAACGAATTGATTCGTGCGTTGAAATTTTTTTGAAGCGTCTCGATATTGAGCGGCAACGTCGACGGAATGTCGGCAAGGTTGAATCTCTCGAACGCGGCGGTGATTTCGTCGACCTGTTCACGTGTAATTCTCATTGTGCAGCCTCCTTCGCGGCAAGATAGTCTTCCAAAATTTTGCGTTTGGCGATTTTGCCCGTCGACGTGCGCGGCAGTTCGGGCAATTCACGAAACTCGCGGGGCACTTTGTACAGTGCAAGATTTTTCTGCAGGAAACGTTTCAACGCACGGGTATCGACCTTCGCGCCGTCGGCAACCTCGAAGAAACACGCGCCGACTTGCCCGCGAAGTTTGTCGTCGACGGCGATAACGGCCGCGTCCTTGATGCCGGGGAAACGGTAAACGACTTCCTCGACTTCGCGCGGGTAAATGTTTTCGCCCATGCTGATAATCATTTCTTTGATGCGGTTGACAATATAATAATAGCCGTCCGCGTCGACCTTGCCGACATCGCCCGTGTGGAGCCAGCCGTCCGCGTCCAAAGCTTCGGCGGTGGCTTTGGGATTGTTCCAGTAGCCGAGCATGACTTGTCCGCCGCGCACCCAAACTTCGCCGACTTCGCCTTGAGCAACGTCGCGACCGTCCTCGTCGACAAGCCGAACTTCCGTGCCGGCAAGCAGTTTGCCGCAGGAACCTTGACGTTCTTCGCCGTGTGTCGTCAAAAAAACTGCGGGCGACGCTTCCGACAAGCCGTAACCTTCGGCAATGGGCGCGTGAAATTTCGCCTTGAATTCGTCGACAATTTTGTCGGGCAAAGTCGTTCCGCCGCTCATGAAAAATCGCACGGTCTTGAAGTCTTCGGCTTTCGCCAACGCGGTCACCAGCTTGAAAATCGACGGCACGGCGATAATGTCGGTGATTTCTTCGTCGCGCACCATGTCGATCATGTCTTTGGGCTTGAAGACGCGCAAGACGTGATTGGCGGCTCCGCGATAAAACGTATTCAATACGGCGCACGTCCACTCAAAACAGTGATACATCGGCAACACGCAAAGGACGCGGCAGTTGCGTTCGCATTTGAAAACTTCGCATTGACGGGTATTGCAAACCAAATTCGCGTGCGACAGGACGGCACCTTTCGGGTTGCCCGTCGTGCCGGAAGTGTAAATTATCACGCACGGATTTTTGTCGCTGAAGTCGGCGGGCAATTCTGGCGCGTCGTCAAAATTCCCGTCGCCGAAAGTGGCAATGTCGTGTTGCTCAACGTCAATCGGCTCGTCGAAATTAATTTGCTCGTAGGTGAGCAAATGTTTGACGCCCGCGTCCTGCAAAATGTACGCCGTTTCACGCGGACTGAGCTGAAAATTTATCGGCACGTTGATTGCGCCCAATGAAGTCGCCGCGAAGTAAGCGAAGATGAATTCTGCACTGTTGCGCGAAAAAATGCCGACGCGGTCACCTTGCCGAATTCCCAAGGCGTGCAGGTGATTTCGGTAACGTTTAATATCGCGTTTCAGCTGCGCGTAAGTCGTGCGGCGTCCTTCGTCGACGATGGCAATGTCGTCGTCGCGCCCGCGATTTATGATTTCGTGAACCAACAAAGTATTTTACGCTCCTTTCGGTCTGAGTGAATTTCTGTGACGAATGCAGTCGAAAAATTTTTCGACGTCCGTGTTGACAACCAAATCTTCGGGGAAGTCGTTATCTGCCAAAACTTTCTGCGACAGCGCGTGATTGCCGACATCAAGGTCAATGTGCGCGTCCGAGCCCATGATTACTTTCGTGCCGTAACGTTTGCAGGCGGCAAGCATCAACTTCGCGTTTTCGGCGGAACCTGCGCGGTGTCCGTTCGGCAGATACGAACTGTTGTTGATTTCAAGCAAGACGCCCGAATCTTTTGCGGCACGAGCGACGGCGTCCAAATCTGCGGGGAACTGCGGATTGTCGGGGTGCCCGATTATCACGACGTGCGGATTTCGCATTGCACCGATTAACGCGGCGGTGTTTTCGTCGACGCTGCCAACGTCAATGCACTCCCTGTGCAGGCTGGCGATTGTGTAGTCGATTTTTTTCAAAATCTTCGCGGGAAGGTCGGTGCTGCCCGAATAATCGATTACGTTCAGCTCCGCGCCCATTGCGATTTTGATGCCGTAAGCGTCGCGTGGAATGACTTTGAAATTCACGAAGTGGAAACTGTGCGACACGCCCGGGACGCTTGGCGCGTGGTCGGCGATACCGACGAGTTCAAGACCTTTGGATTTAGCCGCGGCAATGACTTCGCCGAATGTGCTGTAAGCGTGCCCCGAAGCCGTCGTGTGAATGTGAACGTCGAGAACATCTTTCATGAAAAATTTTTGCGCTCCTTTCGGTGCAAGAGAATCAAGCTTGTGTACGTCGCGGCGATTATAACATAAAATCTTGCCCGCGCAAAAATTTTCGTCTACAATGTGGCGGCTGATTACGGTCAAAGGAGCTGTGTCGATTGAAAATCGCTGAAGTTCGCGTGAACGTCTTGACGAACGGTCTCGACAAAGATTTTTCGTACCGCGTGCCCGATGAATTAAATTTCCTGTCGACGGGTTGGCGCGTCGTCGTGCCCTTCAACGGCAGGCAATACGTCGGCTTCGTCATGAACGTCGCGAAGGTCGACACGGTGCCCAACTTCGATCTCAAAGACATTTCGGAAGTTTTGGACGCCGAGCCGTGGTTCACGTCGACGATGCTTGCCGAGGCGCGTTGGCTGGCGGATTTTTACCTGTGCCCGCTGGCGGTGGCAATGTCGCTGTTCATGGCGGGACAAAATCGCAAACCAATCGCGCCGAAATTTGAACGCGTCTTGAAATTGTCGGGCACGTTCGACGAAAAATCTTTCACGCGCAAACCTGCACAGTTGCGACTGTTGAAACTTTTGCGTGAACGCGGTCAAGTTCAAGCGTCGGACTTCAGGTCGGACACAATCAAAACTTTAATCGACGCGGGACTTGTCACCGTCGAGCAACGAAGAATTCTTCGCGACAGCTACGCGCAGATTAAAGCCGTGCCCAAAGCTTTCGAGCTGACGGACGAACAAACTGCGGCAATCGCGGCGGTCGAAAAAGTCTTGTCCGCGCAGAAATTCGGCGGCTTCCTGTTGCACGGCGTGACGGGTTCGGGCAAAACTCAAGTTTACGTCGAGCTTGCGAAAATCACCTGTCGGCTTGGTCGGCGCGTGTTGATTTTGGTGCCCGAAATCGCGTTGACGGGTCAAATCGTCACGAGTTTCAAGGCGAATTTCGCTGACGTGGCGGTCGTGCACAGTCGAATCGGTATCGGCGAACGCGGCGACGCTTTTTATCGAATTCGCAACGGCGAGGCGTCAATCGTAATCGGCGCACGGTCGGCATTGTTCACCCCCGTTGAAAATGTCGGCTTGATTGTCGTCGACGAGGAGCAAGACAGCGCGTACAAGCAGGACGAAAAAATTCCGCGCTATCAAGCCCGCGTCGTCGCTGAAGAATTCGCCAAACTTCACAACGCGGCTATCGTTTTCGGTTCCGCGACGCCGAGTTTGGAAAATTTTCAACGTGCTCAAGACGGCGAATTGACGTTGCTCAAAATGCCCCGTCGCGTGCTGAACAATCCGTTGCCCGAAGTGACGGCGGTTGACATGCGTGCCGAATTGAAATCGGGCAACCGTGAACTTTTGAGCCGCGAACTTCGCCAACTGCTTGAAAAAACTTTGGCGGACGGCAAGCAGGCGATTGTGCTTTTGAATCGTCGCGGCTGGTCAACCGTCGTCATGTGCCGAGCGTGCGGCGCGGTCGTCAAATGCCCCGATTGCGGCTTGCCGATGACTTATCACGTCGACGGGAAAATTCGCTGTCACCACTGCGAAAGCGAATCCGAGCCGCCGAGCGAGTGTCCCGAATGCGGTTCCGACAAAATCAAATTTCTTGGCTTCGGCACGGAGAAACTTGAAGTCGCGCTGAAATATTCGCTTCCGACGGCGCGGGTTATTCGCATGGATCGTGATTCGACGGGCGGCAAATTCGGGCACCAAAAGATTTTGGACGCCTTCGCACGCGGTGACGCCGATATTTTGTTCGGCACGCAAATGGTCGCCAAAGGTCACGACATCAGCAACGTGACGGCGGTCGGCATTTTGAACGCGGACGCGGCTTTGAGCCTGTCGAATTTTCGTGCGGCGGAAGTTTGTTTCGCGCTGATAACTCAAGCGGCGGGTCGTGCGGGTCGTGCCGATTCGCCCGGCAAAGTCATTGTGCAGGCGTACAATGTCGACGTGCCCGCGATTCGTTTCGGTTGCGCGCAAGATTACGAAAAATTTTCCGCCGTCGAGTTGCCGTTGCGCAAAGAAATTTTTTTCCCGCCGTATTGCCGACTGGTCAAGCTCATCATTTCGCACAAGGACGCCGACAAAGCCAAAAGTTTCGCCAAAGAAATTGTCAAAGCTTTCCGCGAAGAAATTGTCGCCGCTTCCGAATATCGTCAAGAAATCATGGGTCCGATACCCGCCGCAATCGCCAAACTTCGCGGTTTGTTTCGTTTCGCCGTGGTAATCAAGTCCGCCAACCTGGAAGAGGTGCAACTTTTCCTGCGCGTGCACAAACTTCACCGCCGCGACGACATTTCGATTGACTTCGACCCGACGACTACCGATTAAAATTTTCGACGACCGATTGACGCAAAAAAAGACAGCCGAGGTTTGCTCGACTGCCGAAAATATTTTTCGAGGACGTTCACTTCACGGAACTTGCTTCGGTGAACGTCCATTTATTTTTGCCGCTCGCGACGATTTGATATTCCGTGCCGTTGATGTCGAAAGTGTCCGCCGTGAAATTTTTGAACGTGACCGAACCCGCGCCGATTTTGAGCGTGAGTTCTTTGCCGTTTTTGCCGACCGTGGCTTTGGCGGGGTTGAACGTGCCGTCAATCTGCAACATGTCGCCGCCGTCGAAGCCGAAAATCACGTCGTTGCCGTCGCCGGGCTTGTAAATGAACGTGTCGTCTCCGTCGCCGCCGTAAAGCGAATCGTTGCCCTTGCCGCCCGTCAAAACGTCGTCGCCCGCGTCGCCCCAAAGTTTGTCGTTGCCTTTGCCGCCGTCGAGCGTGTCGTTGCCCGCGTCACCGTTGAGCGAATCGTTTGCAAGTCCGCCGACGATTGAATTCGCGTTCGAGTTGCCGACGATGTTGACTGATTTTTTCGCGGCGGAAGCGTCGATTGTCACAGCCGCAGCGTCAACGGAAATTTTACTTTTGCCGCCGAAAGACGCGGGCACCGTCACGGAAGTTTTGTCATCCGAGTAAAAAAGTCCGTCCTTGAAAATTTTCGTGCCGTCGCCGTCCGTGAAAGAAAATTCTTCGGAACCGGCGCCTTCGACAGTGAGCTTGCCTTTGCCGACGGTGAAAACTACGGATTTTTTGTTGCCGACAGAAACGTCCGTGACCGCCGCGTCGACGATTTCGATTTTGTCAACCGTCGCGTCGAATTTGCGAATCAAGTCGTTGCCGCCGCCGTTGACGTAGCGGAAAATGTCGGAGCCGTCGCCGCCCGTCAAGGTGTCGTTGCCTTTGCCGCCGTCGAGCGTGGAATTTTCGTCGCCCGCAATAAGGACGTTCGCTTTCGAGTTGCCGCTCAATTCGATTTCGCCGTCGACCTGCGAAGCGTTGACCGTCACGATTTTTGAGCGACCCGACTCAGTTGCGTCGAATTCGCCCGCCGCGCCGATAAGACTTACCGCCGTTCGCGTGCCGTTGAAAATCGAGTGATCTTCCAGGAAAAATTTTTCGGATTTCTTGCCCGTGCCCGCGACAAGCTCAAGAGATTTCTTGTTGGTCGTGATTTTGAGGCTGCCCGTGCCGTGAATCGTGAGGCGTTGACTGCCGTCGACTTCCACGTTTTCGATCGACAGCGCGCCGATTTTGATTTGCTTGTCCGCCATAACAATCACTCCTTCGTCAAAGTTTTCGACATTATATCCGCACGCTTTCGACGACACAAGAATTCCGCGCAATTTTAACGAAATGTTTAATCGTCGCCGTCAAAAGACCGCTTCGATTGTGCCGATAATTTCGCCGCGGTGATTTTTCAGCACGGGCGGGAACCGTTTGTCGAGTTCGTCGGCTTCGGCTTTGGTGAGCAAGTCAAATTTTTTCAGCAAGGCAATCGTCATTGGCGTCACCGCCGCATAACTGCCGTCCTCAATTTTGAACGTGATGCCGAGGTCGCCGTCTTTGACCGCAAGGCAATAAACCGCGTCGGCACCGATTTTGGCGATGATTCGTCCGCCCGTGACTTCGGAAACCGCCAAGTCAATTCGTCCCGTGCCCGAAAGCACCTGCGGATATTTGCTCATTGCGTCGCGAATTTTCGTCGCGGCAAGTTCGTAGTCGCCCCAATCACCTTTGGCGGGCGTCGACAGCCGTGCGTAAGCGAGCGACATGTTGTAAATCGGCAGGTAAAACACGGGCACGCCGCAACCGTCAATGCCGATTTCGAGTTTGTCTTCGGGCATGCGCGACGCCATTGCCACGTGCTTGAAGATGATTTTTTGCGCTTCGTGTTCGGGTTGAGTGTAACCTTCATACGAAATGCCGAGCATCATTGCCAGCGCGATAATCTGCGAATGTTTGCCCGAACAGGGATTGTGCACGGGCAAGACTTTTTCGCCCGCCGCGATAATTTTTTTGAACGCCTTGCCGCTCATCGGTCGCACGACGCCGCAGTCAAGAACGGATTCGTCAAGACCGAGCTTCGACAAAATTCCGCGAACAAGCGCAACGTGATTTTCTTCGCCGCTGTGACTTGAGACCAAAAGCGCAAGTTCCTCGTCGGTGATGCCGTATTTTTCAAGCCCGCCGTTTTTGACGAAAGGCAACGCTTGAAACGGTTTGGCAGCCGAACGCCAAAACATGGGCAAATGCGCGTTACCGATTTTTGCGACGACTTCACCCGCGCAGTTGACGGCGGCGGCGTCACCGCGGTGAATGTTTTCGACGTGCCCGGCTCGCGTGTAATGCAAAACAATTTCGCTCATAATGTGTACCTCCGTAAAAATTTTCAACGTTTGATTCGCGGTGTTGAACTACTTTCTTTCCGCGTGGAAAGAAAGTAGCAAAGAAAGACGCGCCCGCTACGATACATCCTGTATCGTGCGACGGGCGACGGCGGTCGACATCCATGTCGACCGATTAGCGTTGCGACACGTCAAAGAAAATCTTGTAGCCGTAGAGTTCAAAAATCAATTTTTGCGTCACGTTTTGAGACGACGGCGAATTAAAATCGTCAAGCGGTTGCGGGTTGCTCCAGTTGGATGCAACGTCACGTTGCCCATCCTCGCGGGCAATTTCCCAAATCAGCGGGCTGTTCCTTTGAACGAAAGCGCGCAGATGATATTCTTCGTCTTCGGTGAAACCCATGCATTTTTTGCAATAGCACACGGGCAAAACATATTCGGCAATGTCGAAACCGTTTTCGTTCGGGCGTTCAAGGTGCACGATTATACTTTCGCCCGTGCGCGGCGAAAAGTGAATGTCCGTGAATGTGACGGAAATATTTTCAGGCACGAGCTTCAAATATTCATGACGCAAAAGTTTCAGCTCCTTTGATTCGCGGTAATAAACTCAACTTGACGGTAACGTCGCGGCAAAAAAAATCGACCGCGTTGCAAACTCACAAGCGCGGTCACTTCCTCAAAAAATTTTTCTAAACGGGCGTCGGCTCCGTGGAATCGGGAACTTTCGATTGTTCGACTACGTCGGGCTTCGACAAGTCAACGATGACAGGCGGCGACGACGGCGGATCTTTCACGAACGGATTTTCAATCGTCGGCGGTTCCTGCCCGAAAACGATATCTTTGAGTTCCTGCGCGGTCAGCGTTTCCTTGTCGAGCAGAGCCGCGGCGATTGCGTCGAGTTTGTCGCGGTTGTCGGTCAAAATCTTGCGACAAGCTTCGTAAGCGTCCTCCATGTAGCGGTGAATTTCTTTGTCGATTTCGCCCGCAACTTCTTCGGAATAATTTTTCTGCGGCTGCCCGAAATAAAACTGTTGCGACGGGTCACCGCCGTACGCGACGGGTCCGAGAGCTTTGCTCATGCCGTACTGCATAATCATTGCGCGGACAATTCGGCTTGCCTGTTGAATGTCCTGCGACGCGCCCGTCGAAATTTCGTTGAGCACAATTTCTTCGGCGACGCGACCGCCCATTGAGACTTTCAAACGGTCAAGCAACTCCGAACGAGTGGCGTAACTGCGGTCTTCTTTCGGCAACATCAAGGTGTAACCGCCCGCCCGTCCGCGCGGAATAATCGTGACTTTGTGAACGGGGTCGGCGTGTTTGAGCATCATGCCGACAAGCGCGTGTCCGCCTTCGTGGTAAGCGGTCAACTTCTTTTCGTCTTCGCTCATGACTTTGGACTTGCGTTCGGGACCCGCCATGACGCGTTCGATTGACTCTTCAAGTTCGGTCATGTTGATTTCGTGCTTGTTTCGACGCGCCGCCAAAAGAGCCGCTTCGTTGACGAGGTTCGCCAAGTCTGCGCCCGTGAAACCGGGAGTTCGCCGCGCCAAAACGTCAAGGTCGGCATCTTTGGCAATCGGCTTGCCCTTCGTGTGGACTTTCAAAATCGCGATACGTCCCGTCAAGTCGGGCTTGTCGACGACAATTTGACGGTCAAAACGTCCCGGTCTCAACAACGCCTGATCGAGGATATCGGGTCTGTTCGTCGCGGCAATGATGATAATGCCTTCGTTAGGCGCGAAACCGTCCATTTCGACAAGCAGTTGATTTAACGTCTGTTCGCGTTCGTCGTGTCCGCCGCCGAGGTTCGCTCCGCGTTGACGACCGACGGCGTCAATTTCGTCGATAAAAATTATGCACGGTGAATTTTTCTTCGCCTGCGCAAACAAGTCACGAACACGCGACGCACCTACGCCGACAAACATTTCGACGAAATCCGAGCCGCTTATCGAGAAAAACGCGACGCCCGCTTCACCCGCGACGGCTTTGGCAAGCAAGGTTTTGCCCGTGCCGGGAGGACCGAATAACAACACGCCTTTGGGAATTCGTGCGCCGAGATCGTTGAATTTTTTCGGCTGCTTGAGGAATTCGACGACCTCTTGAAGTTCTTCTTTGGCTTCGTCGGCACCGGCAACGTCGTTGAACGTCACTTTGACTTTGTCGCCGCCCATGAGTTTTGCGCGACTTTTGCCGAACGACATGACTTTTGAGCCGCCGCCCTGCGTCTGCATGATGATAAAGTACCACGCGCCGACCAAAAGCAAAATCGGCAACAGTGACGACAGGAGCGTCATCCACCAAGGCGGGTCTTTCGGATTCTGCGCAATGATCTCCACGCCTTTGGCTTCGAGTTTTCCGACAAGTGTTTCGTCGCCAATCGGCTCGTCGGGTGCAATCGTCGTCAACTCGCCGCCGTCTTTTTTCGTGATTTGAATCGTGTTTTTGACCAGGGTAACCTTCGTGACTTCGCCCTTGTCGACCATCTGCAGGAATTGCGAATAGCTCGTTTCTTCCACGGGTTCGGGCTTGACGGAAAAGTAATCGTAAGCCGTTATCGCGATAAAAATCACCAGCAAATAAAACCCGACGTTGCGCAAAAAACTGTTCAATCAAAACGCTCCTCTCAAAAGCAATGTGGAATTTGGAATTTGAAATTAGGAATGAGCTTGACGGGCGTTGTCTTTGAGCGTTTTGGTTATCGAAGACAAAATTTTTATCAGCTCGCCGCAATCGTCAAGAATGCTTTTGGCGTGCGACGGCTTCAAGTAGCCCGTTCGCTCAAGCAGTTCAATCCAATACGCCGACTCGCCGGCTTCCTTTAAGGCAATGTACATTTTGGCGTTGAAATCTGCCGTTGTCTGCGCGTAAATTGCCTCGCGGACGTTTGCGCCAATGCTTGTGCCGCTTCGCAACAGCTGATTCGACATGACGTATTCCGATTTTTCGTCGCGCAGATAGTTGTACAGCTTCACGATTCGGACAGCGAAATTAAAGCTTTTGTCGACAATAAGGTTGGAAGTCTTCATTACACATTCCTAATTCCTAATTCCTAATTCCTAATTGCTTTCACTTGCCGCCGTAGACGCTGCGTTTCAAAATGCCCAGGTACGGCAAATTGCGGTAATGTTGCGCGAAATCCAGCCCGTAGCCGACAATGAACTCGTCGGGAATTTCAAAGCCGCAGTAATCGATTTTCACGTCGACTTTGCGGCGCGACGGTTTGTTCAAAAGCGTGCAGATTTTGACGCTTGCCGCCTTCTTGTCGAGGAAATAATCGACCAAAAAATTCATCGTCGTGCCGCTGTCGATAATGTCTTCGACGAGCAAAATGTCGCGGTCTTTCGGGTCGTTGTCGAGATTTTTGAGGATGTTGACCTTGCCTGAGGTGTGCGAATTCGCGTCGTAGCTTGAGGCAATCAGGAAATCGAATTGCACGGGAATCGTCAAGCGACGCACGACGTCGGTGTAAAACATGACCGCGCCGTTGAGGATGCCGACCGTCAAAAGCGGTTTGGCAATGTCCTTGTAATCTTCGCTGATTTGCGCGCTGAGCTCCTTGGCGCGGGCGGCAATTTCCTCCTCGGTGTACAGCACGCGTTCGATGTAATCTTCTTTGCTTTTCAAAGCAATCAACCCTTTCCGTAAAAATTTTGTGTTATGTGAAGCTTTCCTCGTTTCAAGTTTGCGCGGCAACGTGACGTTGCATCCAATTGGTGTGACCCGCGACGATGTTGCAATTCAAACGTTATCGCCGCGTTCGTGTGTGAAGCCGCGTGTCAAATTTTCGTTGACGGTGAGCTTTCCTCGTTTCAAGTTTGCGCGGAGATTTTTGGGCAGTTCGACGCCCGACAGTCCGTCAAGCAAGACGCGGCGAATTCCTTCGATGTGCACGAAGCCGAAATCTTTCGTCGAAGCCGTGACCTGCGCGAGAAATTTTTTGACGACGGCTCGTTGAATCGCGGGGTGCAGTTTGACGAATTCGGCGCGAACAATTTTATTGCCTTCAACGACGGTCGGAAAAATCTTTTCGGCTTGCGCGTCGATAAAATCTGATTCGTCGGCAGAAACTTGCCCGAAGCGACACAGCGTTTCAATCAGCGCGGGATTGAACTTTTCAAGCGACGGGACAAGCTCCAATCGAATTTTGTTGCGCGTGGCGTCGGGCTGAAAGTTCGTTTCGTCAATGCACGGTGACAAATTTTTTTCGCGGCAGAAACTTTCGAGTTCGGCTTTTCGGAAGTTGAGCAACGGGCGAATAATCAAGCCGCAGTCCGTGAAAGTTCGCGCCTTCATTGCCGAAAGTCCCGCAGATGTCGAGCCGCGAAGCAGTCGCATCAAAATCGTTTCGGCTTGATCGTCGGCGTGATGTGCCGTCAAAATCGCGTCGCAATTCAAGCGTTGACGGGCGTCGCTCAAAAATTCGTAGCGCTAAGTTCGTGCCGCCGTCTCAATCGAAAGTTTCTGTTCGACGGCGAAATTTTTCACGTCGCCTTTACCGCCCGCGAATTCAAGTCCGCGTTCAGCCGCGAAGTTTTTGACGAAATTGGCATCGTCGGTTGAAGTTTGACGCAGTTTGTGATCGAAGTGCGCTGCGGCAAGTTCAAGCCCGAAACGTTGACGCGAAGAAATCATCAGCTGAGTCAAAGCCAACGAGTCCGCGCCGCCCGACAGTGCAATCAGAACTTTTCGGCAACCGTCGAAAACTTTTGTCGTCGCGCAGTTGTCAACGAAACGTTTCAGCACGACGAATTAATTCCTCATTCCTAATTCCACATTCCAAATTGCATTAAAAAGCACCCCCTGCCGAGCGTGCAAGGGGCAGTTCAGTCCGACCGTCTCGAACCGCGACCGCCGCGCTTTGAATCCGTCTTGCGTTTCAAATCGGTCAAGCGTTCGTCGCTGTCTTTGAGGAATTTGGACAGCTTATCTTCAAACGAAGCCGACAGCTGCCGTTGTGGTCTGCGAAAATCTGCGCGTCGGTTTAATCTGAAGTTGTCCTCTTGCGGCTTGGGCTTTGCCTGTTTGAGCGACAGAGCAATTTTGCCGCCCGATTCGACGCTGACGACTTTGACTTGAACGGTGTCGCCCTCGCTCAAAAAATCGTGCACGTCGTTGACATAAACGTCAGCAACCTCCGAGATGTGAATCAAACCGACTTTGCCGTCTTCTAGCTCGACGAAGGCACCGAAACCGGTGATTCGTGTAACTTTGCCTTCGACGATGCTGCCTGCTTCCGTTGCCAAAATCTTGTCCTCCCGAAAAAAATTTTTTGAAACTTATCGCGCCGCTTGATAGGGCAATTCGCCTTCCTTGGCAAGACCCAAATCTTCACGCGCAAGTTTTTCGATGTTGTCGAGGTTTTGCAGTTCCGCCAATTCTTTTTGCAAGCGAACGTTGGTCGCTTTGGCGGCCTCCAATCTTTTGTCGGCGATGCGTTGACTTTCGCTCACGTGCGACAAGTGAACTTGCTGGGAAATGAGCACCGTCGAGAAATACGCGATCATCAGGAACATGAACACCGCGAACCAGTTAAAACCGCCTTTTTGTCTGCTCATGCGGGTGCCTCCTCAAGTTTTGCATTATAATAGCAGTTAGTACGACCGTTCGCAAGTTTCAATAGTTTTCGGCATAAACGATGCCTTTGCGAAAGTCCATTGTAAGCCAAAGTTTCGGATCCCAAAGGAAAACCATCCAGCCGTCGGAAGTGGAAACTTGATAGCCGTACTTGCGAAAGATTGACTTTATGCGGATACAGTCTTCGGCATTGTGATAGGCGCACACGGAGGCTTTGACGCGATTGTTCGTCAAAAGTCGTTTGCCGCCGCGCAAAGCATAAGTTTCGGCACCTTCGATGTCCGCCTTGAAAAAAATATTTTGTCCGCGCAGATTCGGCAGTGCGTCGTCAAGCGTGATGTTTTTGTCGTCGGTCACGTCGGAAAGGAAACGCGGAATAATTTCAACCTTGTCGGTGTAGTCGCGGAACGTCTGCTTGATAGCGTTAATCCAAGCCGGTTCCGGCTCGAACAGATACATTTTTGAGCAGATGTCGACGTAACGGAGCGCGAAATTGCCTTCGCACACGCCCGCATCAATGACAATGTCGCCCGCGTTGACTTTGTGGTCGCCTTTGGTGTACAGGTGCGGCGACGTCGGCTCCTGTTCCTGCATGAGATTTTCAACGAACTTTTCGCCGTTTTGCTCGAAGAAATTGTGGTTACGCGGAAAAAACATTTTGCGATAATCGCCGCCGACGGTTTTGAAGTAAATGTACGGCAAACCGCACGGGTCGTCAAAAAAAACGCGGTCGCCGACTTTTTTACCGCTGTCGACGTGCTGATTGAAAACCGAAATCGCGTGCGTCTTCCAATATTCAAGCGTCGCCTGAATGTCGGGGTCTTTGACGTCTTCGTACTTTTGAATCATCAGCTGTTGAAGGAGCCACCACGAATCTTTGAATTGCTCTTCGCGCCCGATGTTAAGCTCAACCATTTGCGGAATGATTTCGTCGACAAGACCTTGACCGCAAACAAGAATGGCCGTGTCCCAAGAAATGTTTTGCAATTCGTACAGCGAAACGACGGGATAACCGCAAACTTTTGCGCAAGTTTCGTTTGTGTCAAGCGAAAGAATTGCCGCAATGTCGTATTCGAGTTTCTCGGCAAGTTCGCACATTTTTTCCGTGACAAACAATTCGATGTACGGAAACTTCACCATTAAAATTCGCATGAAATCACCTTTCCGACCACTGAAAATAATCCGTGCCGACAATCTTGCGGAAGACGGAGTGACAACCCGCGCAAACGAAATGATCCATAGTGTTGCTGAAGTCGGGCTTGCCGTTGACGATTTGCACCGCGCCGCCTTCGACGAAATCCATGCGTTCGCCACAACGCGGGCAGGGACATTTGCCGTCGGCTTCGCGCTTCAAAATCGTCGGCGGAATGTCACCCGTAGCGACAACTTTGGCTTTCGGAGTTTGGCGTTCCTCTTTGGGCAGCTCGTATTCGTGATAGTAACCCGAATGCAAAAGTTCGCGATAAAAAACACCGCAACCGTCGCAGGCCTGTCGCGGCAATGTCGCATCCAAATCGACACGTCCGTTTTTGACGGAAATGGCACCGCCTTCAATCGTGCGCAACGGTCGACCGCATTTCGGACAACGAAGTTTTTTGTCCGCGCCCGCATTAAGTTTTATGACTGACATTTAAATCACCACAAAGTTCAATTTCGACTCGGCACGCGCCGAAAAAATTTTGTGTGTAATTCAACAACGCAGTTTGCATTTCCTGCCGCGCATAAAAGTTTTCTTGACACGGAAAATCGGCAGAATTATTATTGCGACGGCTTCAAGCACAAATTTTTTGGAGGTTAGCAACGATGAAGTTCTTCGACAAGTTAAATCTTCGTCGCGTCGCCAAAGTTGCGGCTGTCGCGGCGGTGAGCGGCACACTTCTTTTCGGCGACACACCAACCGTCAGCGCGGATTCGGCGGGCATGTCGGCTTTCCGTGAGGCGTATCTTGCGCAATTTGAAAACACGCGCATGGTTGACCAAGACCTTACGTTGATTTCGCCGAACTTCCACCTCGACATTGACTCGAAGGCACAGGCAGGCGCGGACGGCTCTTTTATGATGAGCGGCGAATTGGCTTGGACGTACACGAATTTGAAGCGGAATTACTCGACCAACAGTCAAATTCCGTTTTACATTGAGCAACGCGGCAGCGACGAGTTGAAACTTTACGTTCAGCGCAGAGGACGTTGGAGTTACATGATTCTGCCCGGTTTGCCCGCGGGTATCGTGACGCTGTGGAAAACGTCGGATATGTCGATGCTCAGTCAAAACCTCGACGTTGTCAAAGACGTTGAAGTCATCAAAGACACCGCCGACATGCGCGTCATGAAAGTCACGCTCGACGGGCAAAAAATCGCCGCACGTTTGGAGAAAAACGCCGAATCTTCGTTCGCAAAACTTTCGGGCGACGCTCTCACCGAACAGCGCGAAACTTTCAAACGCTGGACGACGGCAATCAGTGCCAACGACATAACTTTTTCGTGGACGGTCAATAAGCCGAATTTTGAAACCATCACCGCCGCTTTCGACTTGACTGAAATCATGCGCTCTTATTGCCGCTACGTGCTCGACGAGTCCGCTGCCGGCAGAGTCGTCCTCAGCGACGAAGAACGCGAACTGCTCGACGCAATGGGCTACTACGCCGAATTGAGATCTTACACTACGCACGTCAAGCCGCGGAGTGACATTTACATTCAGTTCCCGTCGGATTTGGCGAGTGCCCGCGAAAACGATAACGCGCTTGACGACGTTTTTTACGAAATGACCACCGTCGTTCAGAACTGACCCGACACAAATTTTTCAACGAATAAACGCACGTTCGCCGTCGCCGGATGACGAACGCACGGCATTTGCACGCGAACCGCAGGCAAGGGCTTAACGGTCTCGGAAAGTTCGCGTCGCAAGTGCCGATTTTTTTTGGAGGCGCACAACATGATTTTTCTGCCGATATTCGTCGCCGTCGCCGCGAACGTCTTATATCACGTGGCAAGCAAGTCAATTCCCGCCGAACAAAATGCCTTCATGGGTCTTGTCGTCAACTACGCAACGGCTTTGACGGCAAGCGCGATTTTGTTTCTGCTGACGCCGCACGAAAAAATTCTTGTCGAAGCGTCGCGGACAAATTGGGCGTGTTTTTTGATGGGCTTGTCGATAACGGGCGTCGAAGCTGCCTTCGTGATGATTTACCGTGCGGGCGGTGAGCTGTCGACGGCGTCGCTTATCGTGAACATTTTAATCGCGTTGGCAATGTTGGCTGTCGGCGGAATTTTTTGGCACGAACAAATCACCGCACGAAAGATTTTCGGCGTGTTGCTTTGTATCGCGGGCGTCGTCGTCCTGTCGACGAAATAA
>JAFVBP010000353.1 GCA_017479925.1 Selenomonadaceae bacterium
ACCGATGGATTTGCTCAGCGACATCAAGGGCGTCATGGACGAACACCGTTACCGCAGTTATCCCGTCGTCGAAAACAACAAACTCGTCGGCATTGTCAGCGCGGATGAAATCATGTTGCCCGAACGCGAAAAAGTTATCCTTGTCGACCACAACGAACGCGGGCAGGCTATCGAAGGCATTGAAGACGCCAAAATCATGGAAATCATCGACCACCACAGACTCGGCGGTATTCAAACTTCCGAACCGATTTACACGCATCAGGAACCCGTCGGCTGCACGTGCACGATTGTTGCGAACATGCATTGGCACCGCGACGTTGAAATTCCGCCGTCAATCGCGGGCTTGCTTTTGAGCGCGATTATTTCCGACACCGTGCTATTCAAATCGCCGACTTGCACGCCCTACGACAAAAAGACCGCCGAACGTCTTGCCGACATTGCCGGCGTCAACCTCAAGGAATACGGGCTTGCCATGCTCAGAGCGGGCGCGGGTATCGGCGACAAAACTCCCGCCGAAATCGCCAAAACAGACATGAAAGAATTCCAATTCGGCGATTACAAAGTCGCGATTTCACAAATATCAACGCTCAATCCGAAAGAAGTTCTCGACATCGAAGATGCTATCGTGGCATTCATGAAAGAAAATCTCGAACGCGAAGGTCTCGACATGCATATTTTGCTCGCCACGGATATTATAGAAGAGTCGACGACACTCATCTACGCCGGCTCTCCGAGGACGCTTATCGGTGAAGCTTTCCATTGTGACGCCAGCGGAACACACATTACACTTCAAAATACTATGAGTAGGAAGCGACAAATTGTGCCGCCGCTGTCGGAAGCCGTTAAACGAATCAAACCGCAGTAACATCAACCGCGAACACGAAAAAACCCCGACGTTCAATCGAGCGTTGGGGCTTTTTTTATTGGTGCTTGTCCGTTGACAGAAAAAAGCCTGCGCGCTAGAATTGTGTCGTTAAACAAATCAATCCACAGCAAGACGCAGGGCAATTCGACGTTCAGATTCTACAATGCCCGCGCCGTGCTGTCAACACGAAAGGCGGGAACTTTATGGAAGCTTACGGAGTAGTTTATCTTATCGTCAATTTGGTCAACGGCAAAATGTACGTCGGTCAAACCATTCAGCCGTTAAAATCGCGCATGAAGCAACATCTCGGTGGCAAACTTTACGTTGACAACGCAATTCGCAAACACAAGCCGAAAAATTTTCGTTGCGAAATCCTCAAATGTTGCGCGACGAAAGCCGAACTCGACGCGTGGGAAAGATTTTTCATTGCCGCGCTCAAAACAAAATCGCCACTCGGTTACAATCTCACCGACGGCGGTGAAGGTGGCATGCCTTGCGACGAAACTCGCAAAAAACATTCAGACGCACTTAGAGGTCGCCCGAAATCACCCGAACATCGTGCCAAACTTGCGGAATCAAAAATTGGCAAACCGCTTTCGATAGAAACAATCGAAAAAATGTCGGAAGCTCAAAGCGGCGAAAAAAATCATAATTACGGCAAGCCTCTTGCGTCCAAAACTTGCTCAAAAATTTCTGAGGCGAATCGCGGCAACAGTGTATTCAAAAATTTGTTGCGCGAAATCGACGCACATCAGCTGTCTTACCGTCGTCTTGCGAAACTCATGGGCTTGTCGTATCCGTCCATTTCAGCGAAAATGCTCGGCAGACTTCGTTTCACGGAACGCGACAAGGTCAAGCTCGTCGAGATTTTCGGCAAAACGATTGAGTACTTGCTTGCCCGCGACGACACGCCGATTGTTGCAAAAGATCCTGCGCCGAAACGCGATAGCCCGTACAAAAACTTGCTTGCGGAACTGGACGCACGTCAGATGTCGTATCGCCGTCTTGCAGAACTTTTGAAGGTCGCACATTCAAATATTGCCCGAAAAATGCGCGGCGAACGAAATTTCACGGAACGCGACAATGTCAAACTCGTCGAGATTTTCGGCAGAACGATTGAATACCTGCTTGCCCGCGACGACGGATAAAATCTGCGCGGCGACAAAAATTTTCCCCGTCACAATCGGCGGGGATTTTTTTGTTGACTTGAAGTCGGCTCAACGTGCTAATCTGCGGCGGGTGAGATTATGAACCGAAGAGAATTTCTGAAACTCGGCTTGACTTTGGCGATTGGAGGCATTGCAATGACTACGCAGGCGGCACCGGTCACGCGCAGAATCGACTTTCACGCGCACGCGATTTTACCAAGTTACGTCGACGCGCTCAAACGGCTCGGAATCGACGCGGCGACCGAAGAAGGCTTCCCTTTGCCGAAATGGAACGTCGAAGATCATTTGCAGTTCATGGACGACGCGGGCATTGACTTCACGATACTTTCACCGGCGACGCCGCACATTTCGGACATTTCAGCGGCACGGTCAATTAACGAGGAATTCGCCGACGTGTGCCGACGTTTCCCGAAAAAATTCGCTTTCGCCGCGCTGTTGCCGTTGCCGCACGTCGAAGGCTCAATCGAAGAATTTCATTACGCAACGGAAAAACTCGGAGCTTTGGGCGTTAAAGTCGCAAGCAATTCCGACGGCGTTTATTTGGGCGACGAACGGCTTGATCCGATTTTCGCCGCGCTGAACGAAAAAAATTCGCTCGTGATAATTCACCCAAGTCCGGCACGTTCACTGCCGCGACAAGGCGTCGTCACGGGC
>JAFVBP010000030.1 GCA_017479925.1 Selenomonadaceae bacterium
ATTTTGGTCGGCGCACTGAGTTTCTTTCGGTTGCCCGTAGCCGAATATCCCGACATTGCACCGCCGACGGTTTTTGTTTCGACAACGTATATCGGCGCGGATGCTTCGGTCGTCAACAACACCGTCGCGCAGATTATCGAACAGGAGATGAACGGCGTCGGCGACGTCGAATACATGTACTCGACGGTTGACGCGTCGGGCGGCTACGAGTTGATGATTGTCTTTTCGCAGGGCGTCGACATTGACACCGCCGCCGTTCGCGTGCAAAACAAGTTGTCAAGCGTCATTTCGGACTTGCCCGCCGACGTTCAATCGCACGGCGTCACCGTCACGAAGAACACGCCCGAACAAGTTTTGATGGTGAATTTGTTTTCGCCCAACGGCACACTCGACGAAATTTTTCTGAAGAATTACGCGACGGTTTACTTCCTCGACAAGATTCGACGCGTCAACGGCGTGGGCAGTATTGACTTTTTCGGCGGCGATTATTCGATGCGAATTTGGGTCAACCCCGACAAACTCGCCGAACTGGGCTTGACGATTGCCGACGTCGAAAACGCGCTCAAGGAACAGAACGTTCAAGCCGCAGTCGGTTCACTCGGAAAGATGCCGACGGAAATTCTTCAGGAGCGCGAATTTGTCGGCCGCTCGACCAATCGCAAAGAAACCGTCGCGGACTTTGAAAATATCGTCGTCAAAACTGCGGACGGCTCGTTTGTTCGCATGAAAGATTTCGCCCGCGTCGGAATCGGCGCACGAAACCTTGACGCGTTGACTTTTCGCGACGGCAAGTCGGCGACAAGTTTTGCCGTCAAGTTGACCAACGACGCCAACACGCTCGAAACCGTTTCGGCCGTCAAAAAAATTCTGTCGGAGGCACGCGAAGACTTTCCGCCCGACATGGAATACGAAATTTCTTTGGACGCGACGCGCTTTATCGAAGAATCACTCGAAGAAGTCGCGCATACATTTTTTGAAGCTCTGTTGCTGGTGATAATCGTCGTGTGGCTGTTCCTGCGAAATCTGCGCTCGACGGTAATCGCTTTGCTTGCCGTGCCCGTGTCAATCGTGGCGACGTTCGCGGTCTTCCCGTTCGTCGGGTTCACAATCAACACGCTGACATTGTTCGCGCTGATTTTGGCAATCGGTCTGGTCGTCGACGATGCGATTGTCGTAATTGAACTGGTCGAAAAAAATTTGGAACGCGGCCTCGACGTTAAAGCGGCGACACTTCAGGCAATGCACGAACTCACCGCGCCGATTGTCGCAATTGCGTGCGTGCTTGCGTCGGTCTTCGTACCTGCGGCGTTCATGGCGGGCATTACGGGCGAACTTTATCGGCAATTCGCGCTGACAATCGTCGTGTCGATGATTTTTTCGACGGTCGTGGCGTTGACGTTGACACCCGCGCTGTGCGTTTTGATTTTGAAACGGCGTGAAAAATCTTCGTCGCAAATCGTCGACAAGCTCAACAACGGTTTCCGCGGACTGCTTGAACGTTTCATGCGTCGGAAAGTTTTCGTCGTCGCGATTTTGCTTGCGTTGACGGCGGGCGCGTTCGCCTTACAACAAATTCTGCCGAGCGAATACATTCCCGAAGAGGATAAAGGCAACTTCGTCGTCGCGGTGACGTTGCCCGAAGGTACCTCGCTCAACCACACGATTGACACGGTCAACAAATTTTCCGCCGCGCTTGCCGAAATTGACGCCGTCGAAAATCTTTCGTCAATCGCGGGCATGGACTTGCTCGGCGGCGGCACGAACTCGAACGCGGGCACAATTTTTGCAATTCTCAAGCCGTGGGACGAACGCGACGAAAGTCTCGACGAAGTTTTGGAACGCATCAACGACATGGCGAACGTCATTCCCGAAGCTGAAATTTTCGCGATGAACGGCTCAAGTTCACTGCCCGGCATTGAAAGTATCGGCGCGATTACGATGATTTTGCTTGACGTGAAAAATCACAGCGACGAGGAACTTGCCGCGCTTGCCGAAAAAATCGAAGCCGCTGCCGAAGCTCGCGACGAACTCGAAGACGTGACACAAACTTTCACCGTGTCGAAACCGTATGTCGACATGCGCGTCAACGAAGACAAGACCAAACAGTTGGGCGTGAATCTCGACGACGTTTATGCTGCCTTGCGCGTGAATTTCGGCGGCGACGATGTCAACGATTTTACGAGTTTCGGGCACGTGTACAAAGTTGTCGTTCAGGCGGAGTCGAATTTCCGCGATTCGATTGACGCGACGAAATTTATCTTCGTGCGCAACGAAAGCGGCTCACTTGTCCCGCTTGACAGTTTGATCAACCTGCAACGGACGACGGGCGTCGCGCAACTTTCCAGATATAACGGCGTGCGTTGCGTGAGTTTCAGCGCGAACGTCGGCGAAGGTTTTTCGTCGGGTGAAGCTTTGGACGCACTTGAGCAGGTCGTCGAAGAAGTTGCGCCCGAAACGTTTCAAATCGAGTGGGCTGAACAAAGCCGTCAAGAAAAACTCGCTCAAACTTCGGCGGCTGAAACTTTCGTGCTGTCGTTGGCGTTCGTGTTTTTATGTTTGGTCGCGCTTTACGAGTCGTGGAAAATCCCGTTCGCCGTGCTGCTTAGCGTGCCGACGGGCATTTTCGGCGCGTTTGCGGCGGAGTTCGTCACGGGCAACGTGGCAAGCATTTACATGCAAATCGGGCTGCTTGTGTTAATTGCGTTGGCGGCGAAAAATGCGATTTTGATTGTCGAGGTCGCGAAAGTCAAAGTCGACGGCGGCGAAGATGTCGAACGTGCGGCGATTGACTCGGCGGCGGAAAGACTTCGCCCGATTGTCATGACTTCGTTGGCGTTCGTTGTGGCTTGCGTGCCGTTGATGTTGGCGACGGGCGCAGGTTCGGCGGCTCGAAACTCGATGGGCGCGGCGGTCGTCGGCGGCATGTTTTTGGCGACGGTGCTCGGAATTTTTGTCGTGCCCGTATTGTTTGCGTGTGTTTCGTTACTTTCTTTTGGCAGCAAAAGAAAGTAACCAAAGAAAACTGCGCCTGCTATGACGCATCCTGCGTCATGCGACAGGCGGTTG
>JAFVBP010000354.1 GCA_017479925.1 Selenomonadaceae bacterium
AAAATTCGCTACGACAAACGGCGTGACGATGCTGATTGTCAACGGCGCACAAGTCGGCAACCTGCGGCGGGCATTGAACGGCGAAAACGTCGGGACAATCTTTCCCGCGAAAATTTCTTCGGAGGCTCGACATGAAGACGTTCGTTGACGAGGTGCCCGAAATCAATTCTGCTGTCGAAAAACTTGCGGGCGGCGCGGGCACGAAACTCGGCACGGGCGGCATGTTCACCAAAGTTCAGGCGGCAAAATTTGCGACGGCAAAAGGCGTGACGATGCTGATTGTCAACGGCGCACAAGTCGGCAACCTGCGGCGGGCATTGAACGGCGAAAACGTCGGGACAATCTTTCCCGCGAAAATTTCTTGAGGAGGTTCGGCATGAAGAAAAAATTTTTCATCTTGATTGGAGTGTTGCTTATGGTTTTTTCAAGTGCTCAAGCAGCGGGAATTTCAATTCAAGACAACCGCGCCACTGCCGATTACTGGACGGGCAAAAACCCTTCGGGCGAAACGGCAATTTCTGCAAACGATGTTGAAATGCTCAACCTGCAAATTCGTCAAAACGCGCCGTCGATGGTTGACCTTGCGAAATATCCCGACAAAGTTTCGTCGCAAACGCTCAACAGCAAAATCAACGCGGCGATTGCACGCGGACGTTTCAGCGGCACCGAAATTCCGAAACTCTTCAAAAACGGCGCGGGCTTGACCGAATTCAGTTTCACGCACGCGAAGGCGAATTGCAACCTTGACGCGTTGCCTTCCGAAGCGACCGTTCGTTACGCGTTGACAATCCGTCGCGCCAATTTGCGGCTGTTGCCCGAAGAAGCCGGCTGGTTTGAGAGCAAGACCGATACGCATTACGACCAAGTTCAGGCGACCGCGCTTGACCCGTCGGAACCCGTTGCCGTCCTGCTCGAAAGCAAGGATAAAAAATTCGTCTTCGTCGACACGCGAACTTACGCGGGCTGGCTTGACGTTTCAACTTTGGCTTTCACCGACAAAGCGACGTGGCTCAAGTACGTTTCGCCGCAGAATTATTTGACCGTCATTGCAAGCCGCAAGACGATTCCGCACGGCGCGTCACTGTTCCAAATGGGCGCGAAAGTTTTGCTCCGTGCCTCTGACGTGCAAAAAGACGCGACTTGGGCAATTTCAATTCCGAATGTCGACGCGAACGGCACGATTGTTGAGCAAGGCTTGAACGTCCCCAACGACAACGGCGTCAAAAAAGGCGCGCTCCCCTGCACCGACAACAATTTGATTCGGCAGGCGTTCCGTTTCCTCGGCGAAGGTTACGGCTGGGGCGGTCTTGAAGACGGCGTCGATTGTTCCGCGTTCGTGCAGGATGTTTATCGCAGTGTCGGAATTGAATTGCCGCGTGATGCCGACCGTCAAGCCAAAGCAATGCCGCGCTCCGTGTCGCTTGAAGGCATGAATCGCGAACAACGGCTTGCGGTTATCAAGAAGTCAAAACCCGGCTCGCTGTTGTTTTCCGCCGCGCACGTGATGATTTATCTCGGCACGGACGACAAGGGCGAACCGATTGTGATTCACGCGTTGAGCAGTTATTTCACTTTCGGCGAACAGACCGCCAAACATTACGTGCGCAAAGTTATCGTCAGCGATTTGCACTTCACCGGCTCCGACAAAGTCGAAATGATTGACAAACTTTTGAGCGTCGGCAGTTTGTAACTTGCAAGACGGCTCGTCCGAAAAATCGCGACCGAATTCAATTACGTCAACGTCTTGAAGCTCAACAACCTGATCACAAAATTTTAGCAAGGGAGCGAGTTTAATGTTCATGAAAGATCACGTCACAAAACAAGCCCGCCGCGCCAAAGAAGCGTCGCGGATATTGGCAACACTGTCGGGCGACGAACGCAACGCGGCACTGTCGGCAATGGCTGATGCACTCGAAGCGCGGCAAGACGAAATTTTGGAAGTCAACGAACGCGAAGTTCAAGCCGCCCGCGAAAAATCTTCCGTGCGCCAAAACATGGTTGACCGCATGATTTTGACGCCGCAACGTATTCGCGACATGTCCGAAGGTATCCGCCAAGTCGTCAAACTGCCCGACCCGCTCGAAAAAGTTGACTTCGACATCACGCGCCCCAACGGTTTGAAAATTCGTCGCGCACGCGTACCGTTCGGCGTCGTCGGCATTGTTTTTGAGTCCCGACCGAACGTCACGGCGGACGCGATTGCTTTGTGTCTCAAGTCCGGCAACGCGTGTTTGTTGCGCGGCGGTTCGGAAGTTGTCCGCACGAATAAAACAATCGTCGAAATTATGCGTGACGCGGCGGTTGCTCACGGCGTGCCCGAAAAGTTTGTTGAATTTATCAGCATCCTTGACCGCGACGCGATTGTCGTCATGTGCCGCCTGCGCAAGCTGATTGACGTGATTATTCCTCGCGGCGGTGCAGGCTTGATTTCCCGCGTCATCGAACACAGCACGGTTCCCGTCATCGAAACGGGCACGGGCGTTTGTCACACTTTCGTTGACAAGTCCGCCGATTTTGACATGGCGTTGAAAATTTGCATGAACGCCAAAGTTCAGCGACCGTCCGTCTGCAACGCAATGGAAACGCTTTTGATTCACCGCGACATTGCCGAAGAATTTTTGCCGAAAGTTGCGCGTTCAATGATTGACGCCAAAGTCGAATTGCGCGGCGACGAAGACTGTTTGAAAATTTTCCCCGACATGAACTCGGCGACCGACAACGATTGGGCGACCGAATACAACGACTTGATTTTGTCCGTGAAAATCGTCGACGACCTTGACGCGGCAATCGATCACATCAACCGCTACGGCACGCAACATTCCGAATCGATTGTTACGCGTGACGAAGAGTCCGCCAAAAAATTTCAAGTGCTCGTTGACGCGGCGGCGGTTTACGTCAACGCTTCGACGCGTTTCACCGACGGCTTTGAATTCGGTTTCGGCGCGGAAATCGGTATCAGCACGCAGAAATTGCACGCACGCGGTCCGATGGGTCTTGAGGCCTTGACGACCATGAAATATCTCGTTGACGGCGACGGACAAATTCGCGGATGAAATTTTTTCTCGGCTACGTGCGCACGCTGAAGAATTATCTTCGCACGCCTAAGGGACATCACGACATTAAAGATTTTGCCCGCGCAGGAGCGGTGATTTTGTTCACGTCGCTGATAATTTACCTGCTCGTTCGGAGGGCAACGTGACGTTGCATCCAATTTGGCTTGGCGTCTCGACAATTTCAGATTATGTCGCCAATTAAGCTGTCTTCCGTTTCGGAGGTGATACGCGTTGAAAATCGGCATCATGGGCGGCACGTTCGACCCGATTCATCTCGGACATTTGGCGACGGCGGAATCCGTTCGCGAACTTTTTGCGCTCGACGAAATTTTATTCATACCCGCCGCACGTCCGCCGCACAAACTTGGTCGACACGTCACCGACGAACATCACCGACTTGCAATGACGATTTTGGCGACGCGCTCGAACAAATTTTTTCGCGTGTCGGACATGGAACTCAAACGCACGGGGCTTTCGTACACGCTCGACACAATGAACGAATTGCACGCGCAATTCGGCACCACAACGGAATTATTTTTCATCCTCGGCGCGGATTCGTTGGTTGACCTGTCGAAGTGGCACGAAGCAAAAACGCTCGTCGCACGAAGTCATTTCATTGCGACGACGCGACCGGGCGTTGACGTTGATTTTTCGGCGACGGAAAAATTCTTCGGCTCGGCGGCAAGCGAACACATTCACCGCGTGACGACACCCGCGATTGAAATTTCGTCGACGGAAATTCGTCAACGCGTCAAACTCGGTCGCTCGATAAAATATCTCGTGCCCGAAGCCGTCGAAGAATACATCCTGCGGGAGGGACTTTACCTGTGACGATTGACCAAATGCGGCAACGTGACGTTGCATCCAACTGGTGTTCACCGCAACGTTACCGCAATTTAAACGCTGTCGCCGCGTGATATGCGGACAACTTTAATTCGGAGTGCAATTACAATGACGATTGACCAAATGCGTCGCGAACTTCAGCGGCGATTGAAACGAAGTCGATTTGCTCACTCAATCGGCGTGGCGAATACCGCCGTCGCGCTGGCAAAGAAATTCGGCGTCGACGAAACTCAAGCTTACGTCGCGGGACTTTTGCACGACTGCGCCCGCGAATTTGAAAACGACGAACTTCCCGCTCAAGCCGAAAGTCGCGGCATTGAAATCGGCGAAGTCGAACGGGCGTTGCCTTTGCTGTTGCACGCGTACATCGGCGCGAAAATGGTTGCGGAAGTTTACGGCGTGAACGACGCGCAAATTCAACAGGCGATTTACCGTCACACCGTCGGTGCCGCGAACATGACCGCGCTCGACAAAATCATTTACTTCGCGGACATGATCGAACCGAACAGAAATTATCCCGGCGTCGAAAATCTGCGCGCACTCGTCGACAAGAATTCGCTCGACGAAATTTTGTTGACGGCACTCGGCGAATCGATAATTTTCGTCGTGCAGAAAAATTCACTCGTGCACCCGTCGACGGTCGCCGCCCGAAATTACCTGTTGCTTAACCGCACGAAATAAATCGCTGACACTCCTGGAGCGAAACTCACATGGCCAACACAACCAAAAAAAATATCGACAAGAAACGCAAGGCTCTCCAACGTCGAAATCGGATGAAAGTTTTTCGCCTGATTTTTACGCTGGTGATTTTGGGCACGCTTCTTTCGATGGTTTTGTTCGTCGGCTATGGTATATACAACGCGGGCACTCGCGTTTATAATGAATTCGCGGACATGTATCAAGGCTACAACGACAGGCGCACGGCGCGCACGGGCACGGTTGACCCGAAATTTGAAAGCTACACGAACGTTTTGATTCTCGGCGTCGACGACAGCGAAGAACCCGAAGCCGATACGATTTTGCTTTTGAGTTTCTCGAACGAAACGGGCAAGGTGCGAATCATTTCAATTCCCCGCGACACAATGATAACTTCGCGAAACGTTTCGGGCAAAATCGGCGAATTGTACGGTCGCGGCGGAGCAAATTTCCTCGTGCGCGAAGTGTCAAAACTGCTCGGCGTCCCGATTCACCAATATGTTATAATCGACATGCAAACTTTCGCGGAGCTGATTGACGTGCTCGGCGGACTTGACATCTACGTCGAAGAAAACATGGACTACGAAGACGAAGCGGCGGGACTTTCAATCCACATCGGGCAAGGTTATCAGCATTTGTCGGGCGAAGACGTGCAAAAATATCTGCGTTGGCGCGGCGAAAAACTCGGCGACATGGGACGCGTTCAACGTCAACAGAAATTCATCAAAGCCCTGTACGCCAAAGTTTTGCAACTGGAGACTTTGCCGAAGTTGCCCGCCATTGCCGATATCTTCCGCAACAAAATGGAGACCAGCGCAGAAATTTTCGACTCGGCACATTTGGCAAACGTCCTGCGAAAAATGAATTCCGACCCGCCGACGACGCTGTTGTTGCCCGGCTCGGAAAATGTTGACGGCGCGTGGGTGCCCAACGTCGCGGAGATTGAAGCGCGAATGAGCGAATTGTTTCCGTTACACGAACTCGTTCCGAAATCCGACGAAGGCGACGCCGACAGCGAACCAATCGGCGGCGAAGTCACCACAAACGAATAAATCATCATACGGCGGCGACATTGCGGTTGTCGTTAAGTCACCTCGAAAGAATAATCATCATACGACGGCGATATTGCAGTTGATAGCGACATTACCACAAACGAATAAATCATCACTCGGAGGCGAATCAATTTGAAAACTTTTGATCTGGCACGCAAAATTTGCAAGGCGGCAAGCGACAAAAAGGCAAGCGAAGTCATCACCATGGACATGCGCGGGCTGACGTTCTCGACGGATTATTTTGTCGTGTGCAGTGCGCAGACGGCGACGCAAGTTCGCGCCATTGCCGACAACATCGAAGACGAACTCGATAAAGACGGCGTTCACTTCAGCCACCGCGAAGGTTATCACGAAGGCGAATGGATTTTGCTCGATTACGGCGACGTTGTTGCGCACATTTTCAAGGAAGAAAACCGCCAGTATTACGCGCTCGAACAACTTTGGAGCGAGGCGAAAATTACGCTTTATGAAGACTGAACTCAAACCGATGACCGTCGTCGAACTCAAAGTTGCACGCACGAACGAAATGGGCGCGTTTCTCGACGCAGGCACGGGCAACACCTCGAACGACATACTTTTACACAAGGCGCAACAGACCGCTCAAGTCAAAATCGGCGACACGGTGAAAGTTTTTCTGTACCTTGACCCGAAACGGCGGCTGACGGCAAGTATGCGCGTCCCGAAAATGCGTGTCGGACAAATTGCGCGAGTCAAAGTCATCAACACGACAAGCGACGGAGCTTTTGTCGACATGGGTGCCGAACGCGGAATTTTCATGCCCTTTGCCGAAATGCACGGTAAACCCAAAGTTGGCGAAATCGTTTGGGCGAAACTTTACGTCGACAAATCCGGTCGCCTTGCCGCGTCAATGAAAGTGTCCGACGAAATTCGCCGTGCGTCGAAACCCGCCGTCGACATCAAGTCGGGCGACAGCGTCACGGGCGCGATTTACAACATCACCGAGGCGGGCGCGTTCATTTTCAGCGACGGGCGGCATATCGTCTTCGTGCCGAAAATTGAAATTCCGCGTCCCTTGCGTGTCGGCGAAGTGGTTACCGTGCGCGTGACTTTTGTTCGCGACGACGGCAGATTGAATGCGTCACTGCGCGGCACGAAAGAACTTGAGCTTGACCCTGATGCCGAAAAAATTTTCGCGTTCATGCAGGCGAACGGCGGCGAACTCGGCTTCAACGACAAAAGCCCGCCCGAAAAAATTTTCGCGGTGTTCAAGTTGAGCAAGGCGGCGTTCAAGCGTGCGGTCGGGCACCTGTTCAAACGGCGGCTGATTCAAAAATTCGGCGACAACTTCAAGCTTGCCGAATAAAAAAAGCGTTGGATAACTTCCGACGCTTAATTTTTTTTGAGCAAGATTCGTTCGGCTTCGTCGAGCGACAAGACAATTTCGTCGACGCCCAATCTGCGCATGAGTTGAGTTATCGGCGGCGGTTCAAGTCCCGCACGTTGCAAAATTTCTTCGCGGGCAAACAATTCACGCGGTCGCCCGTCGAAAATTTTTTCGCCTTGAGCCAAAACGATTACGCGGTCGGCGAAACGCGCAATGTCGTCCATGTTGTGTGACACCAAAATTATCGTGACGCCCGATTTTTTCACGTCGCCGAAAATTTCGCGCAGGAGATTTTCTTTCGCTTTCGGATCGAGACCCGCCGTCGGTTCGTCGAGGATTAAATATTTCGGCTTCATCGCCAAAATGCCCGCGATTGCCGCACGTCGACGTTGACCGCCCGACAGTTCAAACGGCGAAACATTTTTCAGCGACGCGTCCAAACCGACTTGCCGCATTGCTTCGTTGACGCGTGCAGAAATTTCGTCGTCGCTCAGCCCGAAATTTTTCGGCGCGAAGGCAATATCGCGTTCGACGGTTTCTTCAAACAGCTGATGTTCGGGATATTGGAAGACGATTCCGACGAGTCGGCGAATTTTTTTGTCCGCGACGGGCAAGCCGTCAATTTCGACGGAGCCGCTTGTCAAGTCAATCAAGCCCGCGACAATTTGAATCAGCGTCGACTTGCCGCTGCCGGTGTGTCCCGCGATTGCAAGAATTTCGCCTTCGGATACGTCGAACGAAATATTTTTCAGCGCGGTTTTCTCAAACGGCGTGCCCGTCATGTAAGTGTACGTCACGTCGCGAACGTTAATCATCTGTGCAACGCCTCCGCCAATTCGTCCGCCGTCAAAATGTTTTGCGGGAGCTTGAAATTTTTTCGCAGACGGTCGGCAAGTTCTGCAGCAACGGGCACGTCCAAGCCAAGGCGTTTCATTTCGGCGACGTTAGTGAAGATTTCGTGCGGCGTCCCGTTGCGAAGAATTTTTCCGCGTTCCATGACGAAAACTCGTTGAGCTTCGGCGGCCTCTTCCATGAAGTGCGTGATGTAAATTATCGTTTTGCCCTGCGCGTGGAGCCGTTTGACAAGCGACAGAATTTCGCGACGCCCTTGCGGGTCGAGCATTGCGGTCGGTTCGTCGAAAACGATAACTTTCGTTTGCATAGCGACGACGCCCGCGATTGCGATTCGTTGCTTTTGTCCGCCGCTGAGTTTGCTCGGCGCGAAATTTTTGTAACCGCTCATGTTGACGGCGTCAAGTGCAAGATCGACGCGTTCACGGATTTTTTCGGGCGCGATACCCAAATTTTCAAGCCCGAAGGCAACGTCGTCTTCGACGATTGCGGCGACGATTTCGCTGTCGGGATTTTGAAAAACCATGCCGACGTTTTCGCGCACGTGCCAAAAATTTTTTTCGTCCGAAGTGTCAAGCCCGTCGACGAAAATTTTACCCGCGGTCGGGAGCAACAGCGCGTTGAAATGTTTCGCCAACGTCGATTTGCCGCTGCCGTTCGTGCCGATAATCGCGACGAATTCGCCCGCGTCAATCGACAAGTTCACGCCGTCAAGCGCAACTTTGTCGCCCGACGCGGTTTTGTAGATGTGCCGAAGATTTTCAACGCGGATAATTTGCAAAGTTTACGCCTCACTTTCGCAGTTAAATCTACTTTCTTTCGGCGGCGAAAGAAAGTAGCAAAGAAAGCCGCGCCCGCTACGATACATCCTGTATCGTGCGCGTGCGAATGGCCGTCATCCATGACGGCCGATTAACGTTTCATTTCGCGGCGATAAGTTCGATTTCGCACAGAGCACCGGCGGGCAAATCTTTGACGGCGACACAACTTCGCGCAGGTTTGCTGACGAAATATTTTTCGTAGACCGCATTGAAAGCCTTGAAGTCGGCGATTTCGGCAAGAAAACACGTCGTCTTGAAAACTTCGCTGAAGTCGTAGCCCGCCGCGTCGAGAATCGCCGCCAAATTTTTGCAACACTGCTCGGCTTGACCTTCAATCGTGGTCGCGACAATTTTTCCGACGGCGGGATCGATTGCGATTTGCCCCGACGTGTACAAAAGCCCGTTGACTTTAATCGCCTGGCTGTACGGGCCGACGGCTGCGGGCGCGTTGTCCGTGTGAATAATTCTCATGATTGTGAACCTCCAAAAAATTTTCGTGCGAACGCCGTTTCGTGTGTGACGCGTTCACCTGCGGATTCTAAAACTTTTTGGGCGATTCGTCACGCGCAATTTTCTGCCGACAAAAATTTGCGTTTGGACGCGGAATGTTTTACAATCCGTCGAAAATTCGTCAAAGGAAATTTGTCGTGAAACCTTATCTCGCGTCAATCGAATATATTCGCGGCGTGTCGATGCTCGGAGTTGTGGCGATTCACACCGGTTCGCAATACCTGCTCAATCCGACGCCGAATGTGCACCTCGTCGCGCTGTTTGAAATCGTGTCGCGCTTCAGCGTGCCGATATTTTTTTTCGTGTCGGCGTTCGGGCTGTTTTATCGCATGGACATAAACGCGCCGTTCGAGTTCGGGAAATTTTTGCGTCGACGATTCAAGGCGGTTTTGATACCGTACCTGCTTTGGTCGACGTTTTATTTCGTGCACGACAATTGGTTTCACGGCTACGAATTGTTGCCCGATTTCGATTACGGCGCGGAAATTTTGTGCTTCGGGCTGGCGAAATATCACCTGTATTTTTTGGTGATTTTGATTTGGTTTTACCTGCTGATGCCGTTGTGGATTTTCCTTGTGCGACGCATGACGCCCGCGAAATTGTTGTTGCTGTTGATTTTGCAGATCGCGTTCGATTGGTGGTCGAGTTACAGTCCGCAGGTTTGGCAGTTGGTCAACGCCCTGCCCGAAGGTTCGTGGTTACAGCTTGCGCTCAAGTGGCGGCTCAACTGGTTTGTCGGGCATTACGCGTTCATTTTCGTGTTGGGCGGAGTGCTTGCGCTTCACTCGGAAAAATTTTTCGCGTGGCTGTCGTCGCATAAAAAAATTGTCAACGCAACGTTTTTCGTCGCGCTGACAACTTTGCTCGGATATTATTACGCGCTGATTTTCGTGCGAAATTTGTCGCCGCTTGAGGCAGTCAACACCGCACATCAACTTTCGCCTGCGGGAATTTTTTACACAATCGCCGCGTCGATATTTTTGTTCGCGCTGTTCCAATTCGGCAAGCTGAATTCGCCGACGCGAAAACTTTTGAGCCTGCTCGGAAAAAATTCGTATTTCGTCTACCTTGCGCACCCGTTGGCGATAACGTATCTGTCGCTCGGTTTGGGCAAGCTGAACTTGGTCATGACGGCACCGAACGCGTTGATTTTTTACGTCGCGACGGTCGGCGTGACATTAACGGCGGCGATAATCGTCAATCGGATGCGGCAATTTTTTCGATTAAACCCGCAATGAATTTCACGTGCGGCGCGACGGTGTCCAGGTGAAGTCGTTCGTTCGGCGTGTGAATGTGTTCGTTCGTCGTGCCGATTGAAATCATGTCAAGCGCGGGATTTTTCTTGACGAAGAAACCCAATTCGACGCCCATGTGAGTTGTTTGGACTTCGGGCGCGTAACCGTTTTGTTGCGTGAAAATTTCTTCGGCGAACTTAAGCAGGCGACTTTCCGATTTAAATTGCCAAGCGGGTGTCGGCTTTGAAATGTCCGCCTCGAACGCGCAAAGTTTTGCCGCCTGCGAAAGAACGTCCGTCAGCTCGGCAATCAAGTCGTCGTTGTTGGCTCGCGCCAAAAGTTTGAGCGTGACGCGTTCGTCGTCCGTTTGCACGACGCCGAAATTCGCCGAAGCAATAACCTGCGTTGAGTTTTCGGGACTCATTTGGTAAACGCCGCTGTGAATCAACGTCATCAAATTCGTCAGGCAGTCGAAGTCTTTGGCGTGCAAAACTTTTTCGGGGCGCGGAATAATCTGCGTCTCGATTTTTACGTTCGGGTCGGTCGCGGCGTAAATTTCCCGCAGGTAAGTTTCGACGTGCGCGCAGATTTTTTCGACATCGGCGGCTTGAACGTCCGTGGCAATGACGAATTCGGCGCGGTCGGGAATCGCGTTGAAAGCCTTGCCGCCCGTCAATTTCGCAAGCCGAACTTTGCCGCGTTGCCCGATACGTCGCAGAATTTGCACGGCAACTTTAAGCGCGTTGATTCGCCCGCGGGAAATGTCGCCGCCGCTGTGACCGCCGCGCAAATTTCCGACGGTTATCGCCATGTTCGTGAAAAGTTTCGTGTCGGGGCGCACGTAATGCAGTTCACGCTTGAAAGTCACGAAAAGGCAACCCGCGCAGCCGACGATAAATTCGCCGAAATTTTGGGCGTCGCAGTTAATCAGAAAGCCCGCGTCCGCGAAAAATTTTTCGTCGAGGTTGCTCGCGCCGCTCATGCCCTGTTCCTCGTCAGCGGTGAAAATTGCGCGAATTTTGCCGTGACTGAAAGCGTCGCGGTTGTCGACAAGGTACAGAATTTCGGCGACACCGATACCGTCGTCCGCGCCAAGACTTGTGCCGTCCGCATACAAAAATTTTTCGTCGCGAATCAAGCGAATCGGATCTTTGATCGGGTCGAAGTTCACGCCGTCGCGTGCGACACAAACCATGTCCGTGTGCGCCTGCAAAATCGTCAGCGGAGAATTTTCGCGCCCTTTGCTTGCGGGAATTTCGGCGACGACATTGTTAAATTTGTCGCGCACGACGTTCAATCCGCGAGCCTCGAAAAATTTCTGCAGGAAGTTGCCGGCTTGCTGTTCATGCTTCGACGGGCGGGGAATTTTCGCCAGTTCGGCAAAGTTGTCAAGCACGCCGTCCAAAATCGCTTTGTCGGCACGCGTCAAAATTGTTTCGTTCATTGTGATTACTCCATTTCGTCAAAATTGAATTCCGAAATGCAACGCTTGATTAATTCTGCTTGCAACGGAAAATTCCTGCGCTTGTGGCAAATTCGCCACCGTGATAGAATTGGCGCGAAAATTTTTCTGCGGAGGAGCACGAAATTTCCCTTGAATGCCCATGTTTTCGTTGACGCCGAAAATGTTTCGCCCGACGTGACTTTCCGCGTCGTCGAATTTTTCGGCAGGCAACACACGATAACCAAAGTTGATATTGTCGCGAAGGAGGACGCGCTCAATTACAAGTACCGCGATTTGGATCCGCGGCTTTTTCGCGTGCAAAATTGTTACTACGGCAAAAATTCCGCCGACACGTGGCTTTGTATCGACATCGTGCGGGCGATTATCGACGAGCCGAATTTGGAGCTGGTGATTATCATTTCGAGCGACAAAGATTTTCTGCCCGTGATAAAATTCGCCGCCGACTTCGACAAAAAAATTTTCATCGTGTCGAACGGCGTCGTGCACAGGAATTTGACCGCGCACATGAAAACGCTTGGCATCAATCCCGACGCGGTCGAGCTGAAAGATTTCCGTTGCGGCTTCGACGAATTGTCGCAGAAACTTTCGCCGTTCCTGCCGCAAATGACTTTCGACACGCAACAATTTTTTTTCGAGCACGGCGACGAAATTCGGCTGATTTTGGTGCGTCGCGCCAACGGAAAAATTTGCGAAGTGCCGTTCGTCGAGGGCATGAGCGTCGACGTTTTTCGCCGCGAATTGCGCGAACTGAAAATTTTAAGCCCGAAACGCACGGTTTACAGTTTCTGCACGCAAAATTTTTTGAAGGTCGTCGACGAATGCGTTTACTTCATGAGCGAGGAAGAAATTTTGCCGCCCGTGACGCAAATTGAGACCGTCGACAAATTTTTGGCACGCAACGCCGCCGACGTCCGAAAAATTTTCGTCAAGCACGCCGACAAACTTTACGAAATTCCGTTCGCCGACGGGATGCCGCTTGAATTGTTCGCCAAACTCCTGCGCGAGCGAAAAATCATCGGCAAGACGTTCGCGCCGTCGAAAGTCGCCGAAAAAAGTTTGCTGGTCGTTCGCAACGGGAAACTTTTCTTGCCGACGGAAAACGAACTTGATCAAGTTTGCAACGCGCAGGAAGACAACGTCGACGAATTTTTTATGGAGCACGCGGCGGACATTCGCAAAATTTTCGTCAAGCACGGGCAAAAAGTTTTCGAGCTGCCTTTTGTCGACGGCATGTCGCTTGAGATTTTCGGCAAACTCCTGCGCGGGCGAAAAATTATCGCGGCTTCGGGCAACCCCGCCAAAGTTGCGGAAAAAAGTTTGCTCACCGTGCGACGCGGAAAAGTTTTCTTGCCGACCGAAGACGAACTTGCCCAAAATTTCGCGGAACAATCGGGCGTCGACGAAAAAATTTTGGACGAACTCGGCGACGACGTTCAGATGATTTCCGTCAAAAACGCGAACAAAGTTGCCGAAATTCCGTTCGCCGACGGCATGTCGCTTGAAGTTTTCACCGAACTTTTGCGGCGAAAAAATATTGCCGGTCGTCCCGCGACGGTCAAACGCGTCGTTGAACAAAATTCGCTTGTCGTTCGCGACGATAAAATTTTTCGCAAGGAGGTTTCAACTTGAAAATCATTGAGCCGAGTGTCGAGTTGGTCGACGATTTCGACGCCGCCGCCGTCATGCGCAAAATCGAACGTGCCGGGCGCGTCTGCTACAAGTCCGAAGGCAACATCAAGCCCGAAAGCGCCGAAAAATTCATTCGCGGCATTATCAAGCGCGGGCACGAATCCGTTATCGAACACGCGTCGGTTTCGTTCAAAATCGTCTGCGATCGCGGCGTCACGCATGAACTTGTTCGCCACAGAATCGCAAGCTATTGCGTCACGGGCGACACAATTATTCCGTCGTATGTTTCGCGAAAAGGACGCGTTGCCAAAAAGCGCACCATCGAAACGATTTACAAATGGTCTTTGGACAGCAAGTGTCAAGCGGTTTTTCAACAACTTGTTGTGCGAAGCTTTGACGAGCAAACTCGTTCCGTCGTTCCGAACAAAATCAAAAAAGTTTTCTTCAACGGAATCAAAGACGTCTTTGAAATAACGACGGCAAGCGGCAGAAGTTTAAAATGCACCGACGGACATCGTTTCTTTACCGACGGCGGCTGGAAAACTCTTGCACAGCTTGAAGTCGGAAATTTGATTTACGTCAACGGATTGTCACCGCTTGAAAACGAAGATTGGCTCCGGCACAATTACCTGACGCTGAACAAAACCCGCAAGCAACTTGCTCAAGAGATCGGTTGCAGTGAATCAACTTTGTACAAGGCGTTTAAAAAATTCGGCATAAAAAAACCGTTGTCGCGTCCTTATGCCGTTGGAGCTTTCAAAGACAAAATCGTGAGCATCAATTATGTCGGCAAAGAAAAAGTTTACGATTTGGAAATGTCGGAACCGTACCCGAATTATGTTGCCAACAGCATAATCGTCCACAATTCTCAAGAAAGCACACGTTTCTGTGACTACAGCGCGGGAAAATTCGGCGGCGAGTTGACGTTTATTCGCCCGTGCTTTTGGTCGGAAGGCGACGAAAATTTTCACACGTGGCTTGCGTCAATGGAGTCGGTCGAACGAAATTATTTGGCGATGCGTGCCAACGGTGCCAAACCCGAAGAGGCGCGCTCAATCCTGCCGAATTCGCTCAAGACGGAAATTTTCGTGACGATGAATTTGCGCGAACTGCGGCATTTCCTCAAGCTCAGGACGGCACAGGCGGCACATCCTCAAATGCGACAAATCGCGCTGAAAATGCTTGACATACTCGTCGAAAAGTTGCCCGCAGTCTTCGCCGACATCAAGCCGTGAAAAAATTTTCACTGTGGACAAACGTCCTACGTTCGATTATAATTCGGTCACACACGAAAGGAGCGTTCGACATGAAAATTACAATCGGCAGCGACCACGGCGCGGTTGCACTCAAAGACGAAGTCAAAAAAGTTCTCGCGGAATTCGACGTTGAGGTCAAAGACGTCGGCACTTTCGGCACCGAAAGCGTCGATTATCCCGACATCGCCGAAAAAGTTTGCGCGGACGTTGTGTGCGGCGACGCCGAACGCGGAATCGTCCTTTGCGGCACGGGCATCGGCATTTCAATTGCCGCCAACAAAATCAAGGGCATTCGTTGCGCGTTGTGCGGCGACGTTTATTCCGCGAAGATGAGCCGCGAACACAACAACGCAAACGTCCTGGCTATGGGCGGGCGCGTCCTCGGCTTCGGTTTGGCGGGCGAAATCGTTCGCGCTTGGATGACGACCGATTTTGCGGGCGGACGGCACGAACGACGCATTAACAAAATCGCGGCTCTCGAAAACAAATAATCTGCTACGGTCGCTTTAAAAGCGACGGAACAATTGGAGTTATCCGCAACGTTGTCACCGCGCTTATGCTTGAATCAAAATAATCTGCTACGAATTTGCTTCCCGTCACATGCGGCGGGGATTTTTTTTACCTGAAACCTGAATCCTGACACCTGACACCTTCAACGCAGGATTTTGACGCGTCACACAGAATTTCCCGTAGAAACTTTTTTTCGGAGGTGTTCACTTTGGCTGACGAACGTTTGATTGTCGCGCTGGATTTTCACACGGTCGACGACGCGAAAAATCTTGTCGACGAACTTGGCGACACCGTGAATTTTTACAAAGTCGGCATGGAACTTTTTTACAGCGTCGGCGCAGGTATCGTCGAGTGGCTCAAGGCTCGCGACAAAAAAATTTTTCTGGACTTGAAACTTCACGACATACCAAACACCGTCGCGGGCGGACTTTGTTCGCTGATGACTTTGGGCGCGGACATTTTGAACGTGCACGCGGCGGGCGGCTTTACCATGATGAAAACTGCGGCGGACGCTCTTCACGCTGAGGCCGCTCGTCGCGGCGTCGAGTGCCCGAAATTGATTGCGATAACCGTTTTGACCAGCATCGGGCAAGCGGAGTGGTTCGGCGCACGCGAAATTCCCGCGCAGGTTGCCGAATTCGCCAAACTTGCCAAAAACGCGGGACTTGACGGCGTCGTTGCCTCACCGAAGGAAGCGAAATTGATTCGCGACATTTGCGGCGACAACTTTTTAATCGTCACGCCCGGAATTCGTCCTGCAGGTGCAAGCGTCGACGATCAAAGCCGAATCGCCACACCCGCGACGGCCTTGCAAAACGGCGCAACTCATCTGGTTATCGGGCGACCGATACGCGCCGCGAAAAATCCGCGTGAAGCCGCACAAAAAATCTTGACCGAAATGCGGAACTGCAATGCGCAATGCTTAATGCGAAATGCGTAATGTTTGGTGCCGTCAAAGAAAAGTAACACAACACAATGTACGGAGGAACTCAACCATGACCGAACGCGAAGTTTACGATATGCTCGTCGAAACGGGCGCAATCATGAACGGCCACTTCAAGTTGACCAGCGGACTGCACAGCCCGCATTACGTCGAGAAATTCAACGTCCTGCAACATCCCGCGTTGACCGAAAAACTCTGTCGCGCTATGGCCGAACATTTCAAAGACGCGCAAATTGAAACCGTCGTCGGACCCGTGACGGGCGGAATTATTTTAGCGCACGAAACCGGCAAAGCTTTGGGCACGCGGGCGATTTTCACCGAACGCGTCGACGGTAAAATGACTTTCCGCCGCGGCTTCAGCCTGCACGAAGGCGAACGCGTTTTGATTGTCGAGGACGTTGTCACGACGGGCGGCTCAATTCGCGAAGTTATCGATGTTGTGAAAAGTTTCGGCGCAATTCCCGTCGCAGTTTCGATGCTCGTTGACAGGTCGGGCGGCAAGGCGACTTTCGACGACGTGCCGAATTTCGCGCTGTTGCACATGAACGTTGAAACTTACACGCCCGAAGATTGCCCGTTGTGCGCCGAAAACGTTCCGCTTACAAAACGCGGCTCGACGGGCAAAAAGTGATTAGTGGCTAGTGGTTAGTGGTTAGTGATGATTAATAATTTAACCGTCGAAAATTTCGCGCTGATTGACGCCGTGACGGTCGAATTCGGCGGCGGACTCAACATTTTGACGGGCGAAACCGGCGCGGGCAAGTCAATTCTCGTCGACGCGTTGGGCGCGGTGCTCGGTCGACGAATCGGCTCAAGCCAAATCCGCAAAGGCTCGGACTTCCTGCGCGTCACGGCAACTTTCACGGTCGACGGGAAAAATTTCGTCGTCGAACGGAAAATTTCACGCACGGGCAAAAATTCAATCACGATCAACGGCGAAACGACGACATTGGCGCGGCTGAAAACTTTCGCGGCGAATTTGGTCGACATGCACGCTCAAAATCAGCAACTCGAACTGCTTCGTGAAGAAAAAATTTACGCGCTAATCGACGACGACACAATTTCTGCTGAGCTGGAAAATTTTTCGGAGCTTTATCGCACGCTGACGGTCAAAAATCGTGCGCTGTCGAAAAAACTTTCGGCACGTGCGGACAATTCGGAGCGGCTTGAATTTTTGCGTTGGCAGGCGCGGGAAATTTCGTCCGCACGGCTCAAACCCGACGAAGACACGCTACTTGACGCGGAAATTCGCAAGCTGTCGCACGCAGAAAAAATCGCCGAAAACGTGCAACGGTCAATGCAACTTTTGAGCGACGGCGACCGCGACATTTTGACGGCACTGGCGAAGGTTGCGAAACATTTGGACGACGTGGCGCGTTTCGACGACAAGTTAAATTCGGCGCGACAACTGCTCGACGAGGCGGAAATTCTTCTGCGTGAAGCGGCGGGCGAAATTCGCGCTTACGGCGACGGACTGGATTTTTCGCCCGAACGGCTCGACGAACTTCATGCGCGTTCGGATGTGATTTACAAGCTCAAGCAGAAATACGGCGCGTCGGTCAACGAAATTTTGTCGCGGCTGTCGAAGATTCGCGAAGAAATTTCGGCGGCTGAAAATTTTGATTCGGATGTCGCCGAACTTCAGCGCGAAGTCACCGAACTCGAACGTCAAACAAAAATCTGCGCGGGAAAACTTTTGCAACTGCGTCAAACTTCGGCGGCGAAATTGAGTACGGCTGTCGAACGCGAAATTCGTCGGTTGGGCATGTCGCACGCACAATTTGAAATCGTCGTTGAGCCGTCGGAAAAACTTTCGGCACGCGGCTCCGACACGGCGGACGTTTTGTTTTGCGCGAACGTCGGCGAAGAAAAATTTTCGTTGTCGAAAGTCGCTTCGGGCGGCGAACTGTCACGAATTGCGTTGGCGGTCAAGTCGGTCGCAGCTCAAGATTCGGCGGCAACTTTGGTTTTCGACGAAATTGACGCGGGACTCGGCGGCGTCACTGCCAAAACTGTCGCGGAATGCATAGCCAAAATCGCCCAACGTCGGCAAATTTTGTGCGTCACTCACTTGGCACAGATTGCAAGCGCGGCGGATTTTCACCTGCGAATCAGCAAGTCTGAAGTCGACGGGCGAACCGTCACCCGCGTCGACAAACTCGACGAAATTGAA
>JAFVBP010000355.1 GCA_017479925.1 Selenomonadaceae bacterium
AACATGATGTTGACGTGGCTGAACTCGAACAGCATATCGAAGACGCCGTTTTTGCCGACCCATTTGGGCAAGTCCGCGGGCTTGACGCTGTTGGCTTCGGCGACGGTGAAAATGTCGTGCCCGTCGAAGACTTCACGCTTGAATTCGCGCAGGAAGTCCAAAATTCCGGGCGTGGCGGCGGTCATGTTGTGGACACTGCAGGTGCCGTCGCTGTCGGGCGTGCCGTCGACGAATTCTTTCGGCTTCTTGATGTAAACAATCGCGTCAATGCGAAAACCGCCGACACCGCGGGCAATCCAAAAGTTCGCCGCGTCGTAAAGAGCACGTCGCACGTCGGGATTTTCCCAATTCAAATCGGGCTGCTGAACCGCAAACGTGTGCAGGTAATATTGTTGACGCTCTTCGCACCACTGCCACGCACTGCCGCCGAAAATCCCGCGCCAATTCGTGGGAGGCTTGTCGGGCTCGCCGTCGTGCCAAATGTACCAATCGGCCTTCGGATTGTCGCGGCTCGACTTCGACTCCAAAAACCACGGATGTTGATCCGACGAATGATTGTACACCAAATCCATGACGATTTTGATGTCGCGCTTGTTCGCCTCGGCAACAAGTTCGTCAAAGTCGTCCATTGTGCCGAACAGCGGATTAATCGCGGTGTAATCGGCAATGTCGTAGCCGTTGTCGACCATTGGCGAAACGTAAATCGGCGTCAACCAAATTGCGCCCGCGCCAAGATTTTTGATGTAATCGAGTTGCCGCGTGACGCCGCGAATGTCGCCGATACCGTCGCCGTTGGTGTCGAGAAAACTTTTCGGGTAAATCTGATAGACGGGCTTTTTTTGCCACCACTTGAGCTTGTCGGCAGCTTCGACGGGCTTGCCTTCGACGAAACTAATCGGGTCAACGAGCGCGACGGCAGTCAACGCCAGCGTGCCTTTGATGAAATTTCTTCGATTCATGTCGTTACCTCCGTTAGTGATTAATTGGTCGTGTGCAACGGAAACACCGGCCGACATGGATGTCGGCCGCCTCCGCCCGTCGCATGATGCAGGATGCATCATAGCGGGCGCGGCTTTCTTTGCTACTTCCTTTCGCCGCCGAAAGAAAGTAGATTCAAACAAACCGAATTGAAGTTGACGCGTCCCAACGTTGCGAAGAAATTTTACCACAGTCAAAACGTCTTGACAACGATTTTCGTGCCCGTCGGAAATTTTTTGTACAGCTCAAACGTGCGCCCGTCGACGGTCAACGTGAAGCGCGTGCCTTTGCCCGTGCGAAATTCAAGTTCGGCGAAACGGCGATCCATGTCGTCCATAACAAAATGCGTTCCTTCGCGACGAAACTTGCCGTCCGACGCGTCGAAAGGTAAGCCGACGCCTTGCGATTGATATTTCGTGCGACGCAGGACGAATTCGCCGCCGCTGAAAAAAAGTTCCTCGACGACGGGCGTTTTTTGCACGGAGTGAACGAATTCGACGATCATCGGCAAATCTTCGCGGGCGTCGACGACGGCAACGGTTTCATGTTCGGTACCGACAAAAATTTTCGGCGTGCTCGTCAAGCAAAACAAAATCGCCGACATTGCGACGGCGAGTAAAATTTTCTTCATGGCGGTCAGACTCCTTCGGGCTTGCAAAGAATTTTCCAGGTGTTACAATCTGCGCGGTGATGACATTGTTTGAATACGAATTCATGCGCAACGCTTTGGTCGCCGTGCTTTTGGTGACGCCGCTTTTCGGTTTGCTGTCGACGATGGTCGTGTCGAATCGCATGGCGTTTTTTCGGACTCGTTGGGGCACGGCGCGTTCACGGGCATTGCAATCGGCGCGTTGCTCGGCGTCGGCTCGGAGATTGTCGGGTTGCTCGGCTTTTCGATAATCTTCGCGCTTTTGATAACGTACATAAAAAACAAGTCTCACGCGGGCGCGGACACGGTTATCGGCGTGTTCAGCTCAACGGCAATCGCGCTCGGCTTGATGTTGATGTCGGCGGGCGGGCAGTTTAACAAGTTTTCGCGATTTTTAATCGGTGACCTGCTGTCAATCACGCACGACGATTTAATTTCGTTGACGGCGGTATTCGCGCTTGTGGTGACGGCTTGGGCGATTTTGTTCAATCGACTGTTGATTTTGTCGGTGAATCAGACGCTTGCCCGAAGTCGCGGGATACGCACGCGGCGCGTCGAATCGGCTTTCGCGGTACTTTTGGCGTTGGTCGTCGCGCTCAGCATCCAGTGGGTCGGAATTTTGATTATCAACGCGCTGTTGGTTTTGCCTGCGGCGGCGGCTCGAAATGTCACAAATTCCGTCAAAAGCTATCATGCGTTGAGCGTGTTAATCGCGGTGACTTCGGGACTTGTCGGCTTGTTTTTGGCGTACGAGATCAATTCGGCAGCAGGCGCGACGATTGTTGTTTGCGCGGCAATCGTCTACTTCGTGACGCTGGTTTTAAAACCGCGATTTGTCAAGTGATTTTCGGCTTGTCGTCAACGTCGGAGTGTCGAACGGCTTGCCCAATTGGATGCAACGGTCGCTTTAAAAGCGACGGAACAACTTGTTGGTGACGCGCTGTCCAAAATTGGATGCAACGTCACGTTGCCGGCGGTCGTCTACTTCGTGACGCTGATTTTAAAGCCGAAATTCGTCAAGTAGGTGTGATTCATGAGCAGAGCTTTGGCATTAATCGTCGTCGGATTGGCGGGCGTCTTTTGGGCATCGTCGGGCGTCGCGGTACAAGATTTCTTCGCGCATTCGTCAAAGTCGGCAATGGAGCTGACGAATATTCGCATGTGCACGGCGGGCGCGATTTTAATTTTGTTGTCGGCGCGGCGGAAAAGTTTTCGGCTGTCGCTCGGTATGCTCAACCGTCACCCGCGTTTGTGGCTTGACGTGGTGATTTACGGCATAATCGGCGTGATGTTCATGCAGTTCACGTATTTTCAAGCGATATCAATCGGCGGTGCGGCGGCAACGACGGTGATAACTTACGCGTGCCCCGCAATGGTCGTGCTGTGGGAGTCGCTGTGGCATCGACGTTTCCCGAAACGCGGCGAAGTCGTTGCAGTAATTTTGGCAATGAGCGGCGTGTTTTTGTTGGTGACGGGCGGCAATCCGACGAAAATTTTGGTACCGCTCGGCTGCGTCGTGTGGTCTTTGGCAAGCGGTGCGGCGTTCGCATTCAGCGCGATTTTCCCGAAACATTTGTTCGCAAAAAAAATTGACCCGTACTTTTTGACGGGCGTCGGGATGTTCGTCGGCGGATTGTCAACCTTCGCGCTTATCGACGAACGAAATTGGTTGCCGTTTTTGTCGGCGGATGTTTTATTCGACGTATGCTGGATAATTTTTTTCGGGACGGTGTGCGCGTTCCTGTCGTTCAACGCGGGATTGAAATTCCTGACGCCTGAAGAAGCGTCAATCACCGCGACGACGGAGCCGGCCGCCTCGGTCGTGATAAGTTGGCTGGTTTTCGGGACGGCCTTCGGGCTCGTCGAGTCGTTCGGAATAATTTTGGTTTTGCTGGCGATAATCGCGCCTTCGATAATCAAAAAATAATTTCGTCGTGTCACGCGGGATTGTCGAGCTTGTTGGTTGCAAGGTCAAGTTGCCGTTGCCACAACAGGGCGACGGTCACGCCTTTGAACGGAGTTTTCGGCAAGGCAAAACGCGCTTCGTCCACGCAACAAAGTGCCGCCGCTTCGCACACGTTGCCGACGCCGACCGTTCGCTTGACAAATTTGGATTCGTCGAGGTTGTACTCGTCGATTTTTTTTTGGAGTTCCGTAGCGGAGAAAAATTTTACTTCAAGTCCCATGACTTCCGCGAGCGACATGAGACCCGCCTCGTCTTTTTTGGCGTCCGCGCTGGCAAGCAGTTTGACGCGTTCAATTGGTTGGTGAATCATTGCGCAAGCCCGTTGCAGTGCCGCGAAGATTTTTAGCGACGAAGTGCCGCGTTTGCAACCGATGCCCGCGATTAAATTTTGCGGAATCAAATTAAGTCGCACGTCGCCCGCCGTCACGAAAACTTCTTCGCCGCGCAGGATAGCCGAATTTATGGCTTTAATCGCTTCTTTCGGTTCGGGAACAAGTCCGAGCCGCGAAGAAATGGCGTCGACGGAAAATTTTCCCGCGACGTCCGTTGCCGTTGTTATGACGGGATTTGCTTCAATCGCCTTGGCAATTTCAAGCGTCAATTCGTTCGCCCGCCCGACGTGCCCGCTCAACAGGCTGATGACATTTCGACCGCTTTCGTCGATAACCAAAATCGCGGGGTCGCTGAGTTTGCTGACCAAATGCGGCGCAATCATTCGCACGACGATACCCGTCGCGCAGATAAAAATAAGTCCGTCAAACTTGCCGAACAGTTCGCCGACCAAATCGGCAAGTTTGGTGAAATGTTTGCCCTTGGCGAAAGGCTGCCCGCCGACTTTCGAGGCAATTTTTTCGGCAAGGCGGGCACCGTTTGTTGTCAATGAAATTATCGCTGTTCTCAATTTAAGATCTCGCCTGCCTGAACATGTGACCGAATTTCGGTGAATATAATTTTGACGGCTGATAGTTGCCCGTTTTGGCGTCCAAACAATGACCGATGATAATCAAAGCCGTGCGGTCGATGTTTGCCTCTCTGACCTGTTCGACGATGTTGTCGAGGCGTCCGCGCAGAATTTTTTCTTCGCCCGGCCACGAAGCTTTGTAAACCACGGCGATTGGCGTCGACGATTTGAAACCCGCCGACATTAAATCGCGTTTCACCTCGGCGATTAAGTTGACCGACAGGAAGATACACATTGTCGTTTGATGTTGGGCAAGTTTTTTTAACGTTTCGGTATCGGGTACGGGCGTCCTGCCGCCGCGCCGCGTGATTATGACGGTTTGCGTCACGCCGGGCAAGGTGTATTCCTGCTTGAGTGACGCCGCCGCCGCCAAAAACGAACTTACGCCGGGCGTTATGTCGAATTCGATGCCGCGGGCTTCGAGCGCGTCCATTTGCTCCTGAATTGCGCCGTAAATCGACGGGTCGCCCGTGTGAAGTCGCACGGTCGTTTTGCCCGCCCGTTCGGCAAGCGTTATGACGTGCAAAACTTCTTCGAGCATCATCTGCGCGGAGTTGTAAATTTCGGCTTCGTGCTTGCAGAATTTCAAAATCTGTTCGTTGATGAGCGAACCGGCGTAAATGACAACGTCCGCTTCGCTAAGCAATCTGTGACCTTTGAGCGTGATTAATTCGGGGTCGCCCGGCCCCGCTCCGACTATGTGAACCATACAATTATCACCTCGCAAAAATTTTATGCGACGCAATTTTATCACGCGCCGAATTTTCGCGCAATTATCAAAGCCTGTTGCGAAAAAAATTTTGTCGCGGCGGCTTGTATCGTGAAAATCGCTGTGTTATTATTTTCCCGTCAACACAAGTGGATCATTTGTCACGGAAGAGAAAGGGTGACTTATCATGGCAATGACACTCGGCGGGGTAAATCCCGGTTTAAGTCAACTCAACCGCAACAGCTTGGCGACGCAGAAAACTTCGCAGATTTTGGCGACAGGCTCCAATCGTCCCAGCGCGGCTTACGGTGCGTCCGAATACGCGATTGCCGCACGGCTCACAAGCAACATTCGCGGCACAACTCAATCAATCCAAAACACGCAAAATATCAGCTCAATGTTCAAGATTGCCGCAGGCGCGACGAACAATACGATCCAAGCACTTTCGTCAATCAAGGAAAATCTCATCAACGCCGCCAACGACACCAACGGTTCGGTTGACCGTCAAGCCTTGCAGAAAAACATCGACAACACCGTTCGCCAAATCAACCTGAACGCGCAGACCGAATACAACGGCAAACGTTTGCTTGACGGCACGGCGGAGGACGTGACGCTTGCGGGCATCGACGGCTACGAAAATTATCATTTGGGCGACTTGCGCTCCGAAGCTTTGGGATTGACGGATTCCGACGGCAATGTTACAATCAACGCCAATGACCCTGAAGCGTCGCTGGCGATTGTCGACCAAGCGATAACTACCGCGCAGAATTCGTTGGATTCGACGCAGTTCATGCAGGATTACGTTACCGAAGGCGTTTCGCTCAACGAGGCACTTGACCAGGCGACGACGCAAGGCGCGCAACTTCAGCGCATGGAATTCCAAGAAGCCAATTACACGACTATGGAAGAAAACCAACTGTCCGCGCTGTCGAACATGGACGACGCCGACATGGCAAAGCAAATCACCAATCTTCGCAACCAGCAGACGTTGGAACAAACGGCACTGTTCGCAACCAGAATGTTCAATCAAAACCGCGCCAACATCCTGAGCTTGTTGCAGTAAATTTTCCGACGGCGACTGAACAACCAAGTTCGCGGCAATAACGTTTGAACGTCGACAACTTTTGAACGTCGATAACGTCGCGGATAACTCCGGTTGTTCCGTCGCTTCTAAAGCGACCGTCGCGTCAGTTGTTTGTGCACTTTTTAAAAGTGCCGCGGCGACAAAGTTTCGGTTGTCGACAACGTCAATTGTTTCGACTGCGGCAATACCGTCGGAACAGCAGTAACATCGCGGATAACTCCAATTGTTCCGTCGCTTTTAAAGCGACCGTCGCGTCAGTTGTTCCCCCGCTTTTAAAGCGGGCGGGCATAGTTCATCGGTAGAACGCGAGCTTCCCAAGCTTGAGAGGTGGGTTCGATTCCCATTGCCCGCTCCAAATCGAAATCACAAGAGGCACGTCACGGGCGTGTCTCTTTTGCTTTGTGTATTGCTTTTTTCGCAAGGCATGATATAATCTGCGCGTGTCGGTAGGAACTCCAAGTCCGTTGCCGACCGAAAGAATTTTTCGTTTGTAAGGAGATTTATCCACATGGCTTTCGAAGACAAAACCCTCGTGTGCAAAGACTGCGGAAAAGAATTCATCTTCAGCGCGGGCGAACAGGAATTTTACGCGGAAAAAGGTTTCGAGAACGAACCCGTCCGTTGCCGCGACTGCCGCGACAAACGCAGACGCAACCGCGACGGCGAACACCGCCAAATGTTTACCGTGACGTGCGCCGAATGCGGCAAGGAAACCGAAGTCCCGTTCGAGCCGAAAAACGATCGCCCCGTGTACTGCCGCGATTGTTTCAGCAAGCATCGCCCCGCCCGTGCGTAATTCTGATTCGGCGGTCTGCGAGTTCTATAAGCAGCACGAACACACAAGCCCGATTAATCGTCGGGCTTTATTTTTTTATAGTTGCGCTGAACGTTACTTTCTTTCCGCGTGGAAAGAAAGTAACCAAAGAAAGACGCGCCCGCGTTAATGCATCCTGCATTAATGCGACGGGCGATTGCGGCCGTCATCCATGACGGCCTGAATTACGGCGTTGTCGATAGCACCATGCCAATTCCTAACTCCTAACTCCAAATTCATAATTGCAGTTAAAGCCGCGACGTGTTAAACTGTGCAAAATATTTTCCGAGGAGGAATTCACATGAAAATTGCAATGGCCAACGACCACGCCGGCACCGCGCTCAAAAATCAGATCAAAGCGTATCTCGAATCGCAAGGGCACGAAGTCAAAGATTTCGGCACCTACGACGAGGAAGGTTGCGACCTGTCGGATTTCGTCTATCCCGCGGCTCTGTCGGTGGCGAAAGGCGAGTGCGAACGCGGCATTTTCGTCGACGGCGTCGGTTACGGCAGTGCGCTCATTGCCAACAAAATCTGCGGCATTTACGCGGCGGTTTGTCAAGACCCGTTCTGTGCGCAACTGTCCCGCGAACACACCGACTCGAACGTCCTTTGCATCGGCGGCAAAATTATCGGTTCCGCGATTGCCATGGAAATTGTCAAAACTTGGATGAAGACCGAGCCGCTCACCGCCGAAAAATATCGTCGCCGCGTCAAGAAAGTTTGCGACATCAACGACAAACATTGCGTCCCCGTCAAATAAAATCTGCGCAATTCGGACAAAAAAATTTCCCCGTCACTCATTGCGAGCGGCGGGGATTTTTTTTCGTGTGATGATTTATCTGCGACGTTTGCGCAAAGCTTTGGGCTTGTCGAGAAGTTCGCTCAAGATGAATCCGTTGACGATTGTCGACGGTGTAAATTCAACGTCAATTTCGGGCGATTTGTCTTCGCGAACGAATTGCGTTTCGGCTCTCGACGGACGCGGCGGCGGATTTAACTGTCGAACTTCGGCGGGACGCGGCAACTCGACGACAAGCGGAATTTCTTCGCCGGGCGAATTCGGGTCGTTAGCCAATGTCGGTATGTCGAAATTCGGCTGCCCGTCACGATTTTGCGGCGGCGGCAAACGGCGTTTCTTGCGCGAGGCAAGTTGGTCGAAAATCGAAATCACGACGAACATCACGATTATAAATACAACGTCCATGATTGGCACCTCCGTCACTTCGGGTTAATCAGCAAAAATTTTTCGCGGATGGAAATTGACTGCGTTTCGTCGTCGAATTCCGCTTGGAAGAATTCAAAATCGCTCACGGATTTTCGCAGGTGAATCAACCGTTGAATCAGCTCAAGTTTGTCGTCAAGCGACGTGCGCAAGCCGAAGACAATGCCCGTCAACTCGTGCGGGTCGTACTTCAATCGCCGCGAAAATTTTTCGCCGTAGCGATAAAACTTGTCGGGCAGAAAAATTCTGTACTCCTGCTCGTGACGCCACGCGGGCAACTTCCGATGAAATTTTTCGCGATAAGCGTTGTCGTATTCGTTCGGCGCGTCTTGGTCGGCAAGCTTGCAACTTTTGACGCCGTCGGCACCCGTGAGCCAATCTTCCGCCCGCAGAAAAATCAAATGCTTCAACGCGTCGAAAAAATTCCGCTCGATAATCTGCGCGCCGTACTTTATCGGCTCGACCTCAAGCGGGCGTGCGGCGAAGTTGATAAACTCGCGCCCGTCAACGTGCTCCGTCTCGTAAACGAAACAAATGCCGCGGTGATTGTCCGCGTAATTGCCCCACATTGCCGAATCCGTCGGCGTGCGCGAAAAGCACACAACGTAGCCGTCGGGATACATCATGTCTTTGAGTTGCTCGACGTACATGCGCGGGAAAAAAATTTTCAACTGCAACAACTGCTGCTTGAGTTCACGGTTTGAATCGCGCAGACTTCGCGGATTTAATTTCAACGACAACAAGCCCGACTCCATCACGTCGCAGTTCAAATTTTCGATCTCGTCGACAAAGCGGCGTCGCTCTTCGTCGGAAAAAGTTTTCAGCTGTGCGAACGAAAGTTCATACGCCACGTCAAAAAAATTCGCGTCGAAGTCGTCGGCAATCAGCTCCAGCGACTTGCATTTTTCAACGCACAGGTGACAAGCCGCATCCGTCACCGCCCGCAAGACGAATTCGGTTTCCTTGCCGAAACATTTAATCTGCGCGTCGCCGTAAAATTCGACGAGCTGTCGAACGTCGTCGCAACGCAGAAATTTTTCGCTCAAGTCGGCAAAAATTTTTTTCAGCGGCGAACGGTCGAAGTGTTGCAAGTTTATCAACACGACGCGATTTCGCAAGTTTTGCAAAAAATCTTCCCGCGAGCCGTCGACGTTTCGCGACATGAGCAGGTGCGTTTGCAAGGCGTAAAACAAACTGCAGACGAAATTTTTCAGCAAACCTTGCCACGCAGATCGGTCGCCTTGGAAAAAAATTTTCGCGTAACCTTCAATCGGGTCGTTCAATTCGGTGCGTTCGGCGAAGTAAAACGAGCCGTCTTCCAGTTCGTCAAGTGCGCTTTTAATCGGGCGGTACCTGTACAGTTTCAACGTCGTGTCCTCGCACAAATTTTTTCGTCGCCAGATTATCACCTCGACGAAAGATTTTCAAGGCATAACTTCCGCACAAAAAAAGCCGCCAAACGATTGACGGCTTGCGAAACTTCGTGACGAATTATTTCTGCGCGGAAGATTTCTTCGACTTGCCCGCCGAGCTGACGGACTTGCGCATTTCGGTATCCGCCTGCACGTTCATCATGTTGTAATAATCCATAACGCCGAGGTGACCGGCTTTGAACGCTTCTGCCATTGCGTGCGGAACTTCGGCTTGCGCTTCGACGACTTTGGCTTCCATCTCCTGCGTGTAAGCCTTCATCTCCTGCTCTTTGGCGACGGCCATTGCGCGACGTTCTTCGGCTTTGGCTTGAGCGATTCGCTTGTCGGCCTCCGCCTGGTCGGTTTGAAGTTGTGCGCCGATATTGCGTCCAACGTCAACATCGGCAATGTCAATCGACAGAATTTCAAAGGCAGTGCCCGCGTCGAGACCTTTGCCGAGGACGGTTTTTGAAATTTCGTCCGGGCTTTCCAAAACGTCCGTGTGATTTTCGGAGCTGCCGACGGTGGTAACGATACCTTCGCCGACACGCGCAATAATTGTCGGTTCGCCCGCGCCGCCGACGAGTCGGTCAATGTTTGCGCGAACGGTAACGCGTGCTTTGATTTTGAGTTCAATGCCGTTTTTGGCGACGGCACTGACGACGGGCGTTTCAATGACTTTCGGGTTGACGCTCATTTGAACGGCTTCGAGCACGTCACGACCCGCAAGGTCAATCGCCGCCGAACGTTCAAACGGCAGGACAATCTGCGCACGTTGTGAGGCAATCAGCGCGTCAACGACTTTGTCGACGTTTCCGCCGGCAAGGTAATGCGCTTCGAGTTGGTTGACGTTGACATCGAGACCGGCTTTGTTCGCCTTGATGAGCGGCATGACGATTTTCGCGGGCGGCACGCGACGCATACGCATACCGATAAGCGTGAAAATGCCGACGTGCACGTCCGCCGCAAGAGCCGAAATCCACAGCCCGATCGGCACGAAATGCAAAAAGACCGCCGCGACGACAACCACAAGGAGAAACAGGAATCCCGAACCGATTAAAGCATCCATGAGTTAAGACCCCCTTTTGTCAGTTTGGAGTTTGGAGTTAAACTTGCCGAACGAGTACACGGGAGCCGTCCACGTTGATGACTTTGACAATGTCGCCCTGCTTGACGAAACTGCCTTCGGTCACCACGTCGACGGGTTCGCCTTCGACGGTAATCGTCCCGGCCGGCCGCAAATCCGTAGCGCAAACGCCAATCGCGCCGAGGAATCTGCTTTTGTCGGTGACGCTTGTGTAACCGTCGCGATTTTTTTGTCGCTCGTCCAAGACAAGTTCGTCAAGCATACCCGCGTTCTTTTTGGAACCGTTTTTGCTCAGGTACAGCACGACGAAAATTCCCAGCAACGCGATGCACGTCATTGCGCAGTACGTCAGCAACACAATCGCGGAGCTTGTACCCGAAAAAATTTGAACTTCCGACATTGTCCTCACCTCTTCGCGAAAAATTTGTGGATTAATTCTGCGCCGCGCCTGCAAAATCCTTTCGTTATTCAGGGATGATGATTTGTTCGCCGACGGCAACAACTGCAATGCGAAATGCGTAATTCGTAATGCGTAATGTCGACGCGCCGACGATTGAGCCGCTCATTCAGGGATGATGATTTGTTCGCCGACGGCAACTTGTTTGCGTGCCGCCGAACGTTTTTGAGCAATTCGCGCCCGAAATTGAGCTATCTCGTCTTTGAACTGCGGAATAAACTTTTCGACGCGGGCTTGAGCTTCGGCAGTCAATTCAGGCAAACGCGCCAAAAGTTCACGATACCAATCAAGCCGCTCCTCGTAATGTTGGCTCATCAAACGTTCGTAGCGCACATAGGAATACGCGGACTCGGCAACTTCGCGGCGCATGTTTCGATTTTTAATCAGCGTGTTCAACTTGTTGGCGAATTCGCGCCCGTCGCGGTAAATGAAACCCGTAATGCCTTCCTCGATGACATCTGCGTAAACGGTCGGCGACGCAAGCACGACACAACCGTTGGCGGCGCATTCGATAAATTTCAAGTCGGATTTCGCACGGTTAAACTCGTTGTCGCGCAACGGCAAAAGCGCAATGTCCGAACTGCGAATCGCTGCTTCGTAAGTGTCATACGAAACGAATTGCCCTTCGTATTGTCGCAGGTCGCCGACGAAACTTTTATTCTGCGAGTCAATGGCGTCAAACAAATTCTTCCGCGCCAAAATCTTGAACGCGAGCTTGTCGCCGTACTGTTTGGCGAATTTGTTGAGTATCGGCACCAGCTCCAAAAAATCTCCGTCACGGTTGAGCGCACCGAAAAAAATCGTGACGGGTTTGCGTTGACGAAATTCCTCGTTGAAATTTCGCGGCAGCGGCAATCTGCGCAGGTGATTGGCGAAAACCGTCACGTGCGGATTGAACTGCCGCAAAAAATCCGCCAGATACGGCGTCGACGTTTGTATCGCGTGCACTGCGCGGAAGTTAATCCACGCCGTGCGCTTGTAATCGTCTTCCCAAAGTATCGGGTGGTCGTCCATTTCCGAAATGAACAGAATTTCTTTTTCGCGCAGGACATTGAAAAAATCCAGCCCGACGGCGAACGACGGGAAACTCATGCGCTGATTGATGAAAATTCGCTCCTCGAACTGATCTTTGTCGAAAAGTTTGTACGGCTTGCCGACGGGACTCGACACGATAAAAACGTTCGGATCCGTCATGAAAAACGCGTTGGGCATGTGCACGCGAACGGGGGCGCAAACCGTCGATTCGCCGACCAAAGTTTGAATCAGCGTTTTTTTCGGCGGGCGACTTTTGCACGCGGTGAAAATGTAAACGAAAACCGCCAGCTCCGTTTTGGCAAGTTCGGCAAGTTGACGTTTGACTTGCGTGCCGCGACCGGCATTGAGTGAACGCAGGACGTTTAAACCCGCCGCTTCGATTGCGTCTTTGAGTTCGTCGCGGGTCAGCGTGACTTTGAACTTCGGCGGTTTGCCTTCCAAAAGCGCGACGAGGTTATCCGCGTTGCCGATGTTGTCGAGCGTGAAAATCAACGTGCCGCGAGGTTTCAACCGTTCGGCGATTTTTTTCATCAGCGCGACAAGATTTTTTTGCGTGAGCGTGCCGATTAGTGGGCTTTGAATCAAAATCGCGTCGAACGAACCTTTGACGCCGTCGACTTCCGCCGCGACGGTATATCGGCAATCGGGCTGAATCTCCAGAAATTTTTCGCGGGAAGTCTCGAAATCTTTCGGCGCGTCGCCCGTCAATTCCAAAACTGCCTTCGACCGCGCAGGGATAAAAGTTTCAAAAGTCATCGCCGTTTCCTCAACGAACCAAGCTGTACATCAAATCTTCCTGTGCCTTCATGCACTTCATAAGCTCGAAGCGTTCCTGAATCGTTTCGCGGGCGCGTTGACCGAGTTTAACGGCACGTTCGCGGTCGTCGAGTTGCTCTTCGATTTTGCGGGCAATGTGATACGGCGAACGGAATTCGGCAAGCAGACCGTTGACGCCGTCTTCCATGACTTCCTGCACGGGCGGAGTTTTTGAGCAAACCATCGGGCAGCCGAAACTCATCGCTTCCAGACAAGACCAGCTCAGCACGAACGGGCGCGTCAAGTAGACGTGGCAACTCGACGCACGCAAAATTTTCTGGTAATCGCCGCGGTTGCGCAGTCCGACGAAATGCACGCGGTCGGTCGGGTAGCCGCCTTTTTTCTCTTCCTCTTTGAGGTAAGTCGTGTCTTTGAGTTGCGCGCCGTAACAAATTCGATCTTTGCCGACAACGACGACATGAGTTTTCGGGCGACGGGCAAGCACGTGCCGAATCGCGTCCATGAAGTACGGGAAGCCGCGATAAATTTCAAAGCCGCGTGCGACGTACGTGATAATTTCCGTGCCTTCGGGCAGGTTGAGTTTGATGTCGTCAAGCACAAGACCGGGACGTTTGCCGCTCGGATCGGGCGAACAAAAACCCGTGTCGATGCCTTCGTGGATAATGTGAAGTTTCGGCTTGTATTCGTCGGGGAATTGCGAATACTGCCATTTCGTCGGACAAACGCCCGCGTCGCAAAGTTCCAAATTCATCAAGTGGTGAGCGTTGCGCGTGCGAATCGAAATGCGGTTGCCCATCTGCGGAATTTCGTCCGGCCACCAGTAACAATCGCTGTCCTCGACGAGATAATACCACTCGAAGTAGCCCATAATCGGGACGTTCGGGTACATGTCCTTGCAGTAAAGCGTTGAGCCCCAGCCGGTGTGCCCGATAATCACGTCAGGCTGAACGTTTTTTTCTTTTTTGAGCCACTCCATTGCGCGCAGGACGGCTTGACCTTCGACGACGGCCTCGGCAGCGGGACGCAACGGTCCGCAAGTTTTAATCCACTCTTCGGCTTTGTCGTTCGGCTTCGGGTACAGGGCAAGCGTGACGCCTTTGAGTTGCGCGTTGATTGAATTCTCCTTCGACAGGAAATAAACTGTGTTTTCGCTGTTGCTCGCCAGATACGGCGCGATGTTCAGGTACTGCGCGGGAAACGACGGGTGCAGGATAAAAATGTTCACGGTAAGTTCGCTCCTTTATGTCGGTGACAAAAAAATTTTCGATTAACCTGCCTGTGCTTGGTGAAGTTTCGCGTAGACGCCGTTACGTTTCATCAATTCATCATGCGAACCGGCTTCGATAATGCGACCTTTTTCGATAACGATAATCGCATCGCAATCGCGCACGGTCGACAGGCGGTGAGCAATCATCAACATTGTGCGCCCGCGTGAAATCGGCTCGATATTGCTCATGATGATATTTTCGGATTCGTAGTCAAGCGCGGAAGTCGCCTCGTCGAAAATCAAAATTCGCGGGTTTGAAATCAGCGCACGGGCAATGGCAATTCGTTGACGTTGACCGCCGCTCAAAAGACTGCCGCGTTCGCCGACGAAAGTCTCGTAACCGTGCGGGAACTTGCTGACAAACTCGTCCGCGCCCGCCAATTTCGCCGCGTTGACAACGTCGTCATGCGTGGCGTTCGGGCAGGCAATGCGGATGTTTTCTTCGACGGTGCCGCTGAAAAGTTTGCTGTCCTGCAAAACGACGCCGATTTGTCGACGGAGCCAAGCCGGCTCAACCTGCGCAATGTCGACGCCGTCAATCAAAATTCGTCCCGTATCGGGCAGATACAAACGTTGAATCAATTTGGTAAGCGTCGACTTGCCGCTGCCTGAACGTCCGACGATACCAACTTTCATGCCCGCGGGAATGCGGATGTTGACGTTGTCGAGAACTTTGCCGCCTTCGGGCGTGTAGCTGAACGCAAGTTTCTCAAGCGCAATGTCACCGCGAAGACTCGGCAATGTCGTACGCGACGGATTGAACGCAGGCTCGGTTTCTTCGTCCATGATGTCCGCCAAACGCTCCATCGACACGCGAATTTGTTGGAAGTATTGCCACTGGTTGATAAGTCGCATAATCGGCGCGATTAACTGACCCGCAATCATCTGGAATGCAATCAATTCGCCGACGGTAATTTCGCCTTCCATGACGTTGTACGCGCCGACCCAAAGAATCGCAAGGTTAAACATGCTGAACAGAAACGTACCGATTGAGTTCGCGATATTCGCCAGGTTGACAACGTCGAACGATGCCTTGACGAAACGCGCAAGTTGTTCTTCGTAGCGGCGCGTGAAACTGTTTTCAATCGTCGACGATTTGACGGTGTGAATGCCCGTTATCGCCTCAATCAAAAACGAGCGGTTTTCCGACCCGATTAAAAATTTGTCGTTGATCATGCGCTTGAAAATCGGCGCGACGACCAAATTCAAAATCACGAACAGCGGAATCATGACGAGCACGACGATACTCAACATGCGGCTGTACAAAAACATGACGATGAAGTACACAATCGCAAAGATGATGTCCAAAATTATCGTCAAGCTTGAACCCGTCATGAACGAGCGCAAGGTTTGCAACTCGCCCAAACGCGAAACAACGTCGCCGACCTGCCACTTTTGGAAGTAGCTGACGGGCAACGCGGTTATGTTTTTGAACAGACGCGAAGACAACGCCACGTCCATTTTGCTGGCGATATTGGTGAACAGGTAGGCGCGCAGACATTGCATCCAATTTTGAAAGACCGTGCAAATCAACATGCCCAAAACCAAAACGTCAAGCGCGTCCGCCGCACGGTGAACCAAAACTTTATCGATGATGTTCTGCGTGAAAATCGGTGACGCCAAGCCCAAAAGTTGCAACAACAGCGACAAAAACAGCACGTTGCGCAGGAACGGCATGTACTTTTCGACGACGGGCACGAACCAACGAAAGCCGAATTTCTGTTGCTTTTTGTCGAGTTCATAACGACGCGTGAACAAAATCGCGTCGCCCGTCCAGTCCATCAAAAGTTTGTAGCGGTCAACTTTGGCGGGCTGCTGGCTGAACACGGGATCCATGACGTAAATGTCGCCGTCGCGAATCGTCGTAATGACGACACTGCGTCCCGAATGCAACCTAATCAGCACGGGGTAGACGAGCTTGTCCAAGTCGGCTTCGGTCAAACCTTCGTACTTGCGCGCTTTGAGTTTCAAATCTTTAGCCGCACGAACCAAAGTCGTGAAGTCGACGCTGCCTTCCGTAAGGACGTAAGCGCGTTCAAGCTGACGATAATCGGCGGGAATGTTGTAATATTTCGCAATGGCGATAAGGCAGGCGATACCCGTGTCAATGCCGTTGACGATGCCGCCGTCTTCGGGCGGTTTGACTTCCGTATCGAGTTGACCGGGTTTCGCTTGGTCGGCAGGAACTTTTTTCGGCGTGATTTTGCCGAGAGCTTGACCGCTTGATTTCTGCGGCGATTGACCTTGAGACGGCACCAAACTTTTGTCGTCGGGAGTTCGATTGTTGTTATCCGCCATAAATCACCGCTCCCATTCCATTTGAGCTTTGAGCTTTAAGGTTTTTAATTCCAAATTCCAAATTCCAAATTCCTAATTGCATTTCACCGCTCCCTCAAGGCTTCGGACGTGTAGCGGCGGAACGGGTCGAGGAAAAAGTCAATGATGCGTTTTTCCTTGATTTTGATTTCCGCGCTGACGTTCATGCCGACTTCAATTTTCGCGGGCTTGCCGTAAACGCTGATGTCGTTGCTTGTCGGGTCAAGAATAAGTTTGAACTTCATGTTGCGCAACTGATCGCTGGGGTCGTTGACGGCGTCCGCGCTGATTTCCTGAACTTCAGCTTTGTACATGCCGAACTTTTGGAAGTTGAACGTTTCAACTTTGACTTCGGCCTCTTGACCGACTTTGATAAAACCGATGTCCTTGTTGTCCGCGTAAACTTCAAACTCAAGCTTCGTGTCTTCGGGGACGATTTGCATGAGCGACTGCGCGTCCGTGACGATACCGCCGAGCGTGTGCACGTTCAGATTGTAAACACGTCCCGAAATTGGCGCGTAAATAACCGACAGGCGCGAATCTTCTTCGGCTTTTTTGATGGCTTCGGTGACGGAATAATATTCTTTTTTCGCTTCGACGAGCGCAGTCATGATGTCTTTGTGATAAGCCGCGTCGACGTTTGCGAGGTTTTGTTGAGCTTCGGCGATTTCGGCGCGAATGCTGTTAATCGAGTCAAGTTCCGCCTGCGCGTTTTTGGCGTACTCAATCGTTTCGCGCTGTTGCTCCAAAAGTTGGAATTGCGAAATTGCGTTCTGTTCGCTCAAAGCTTCGAGACGGGCTTCTTTTTCCTGCGCGATAGCCAAAACTTCCGCGTATTTTTCGTAGGACGCCTGTGTCGCCTGAAGTTTGGCTATGCGTTGAGCGATAACGTCTTCGCGACTTTGGCGTTGCGTGCGATAATCATTTGTGCGGCTTTGATACAACGCCATTTCCGCCGCAAGGTCGTGCGCTTCCAAGTCGGGATCTTCTTCGGGCTGGAACGGTTGTTGCGTCAACTCCGCCGTCAAACGTTGAATGTCAAGCTTGGAGTAAGCGGCGCGTTTCTTCAAACTGTCGTAGTCCGCCGTTGTCGTCGTCGGGTCGAGCACGATAAGCGTGTCGCCTTCCTGAACAAGTTGACCTTCTTCGACGTTGATTTCTTTGATGATGCCCTTGTTTTTGACTTGAATTGTTTTAATTTGCCCCGAAGGGATGACTTTGCCCGCAGCTACGGCGACTTCGTTGATGTGCCCGACGAATGACCAAACGAGCGCGACGACGAACAACGCCAAAATTGACCACATGACGAGTCTGCCCGTCGGCGACGGCGGCGTTTCCGTCACTTCGAGTATCGCCGGCAGGAATTCGGTTTCTTTTTCGCGCTCTTCGCCGTGAACGAGCCATTTCCAAAATTTGCCCATTGAATTCAACCTCCGTTCAGGGAATTAACCTCTGCTTGACTGCTGGTCGTACAAATAACGATACAGTCCGCCGAGCAAAAGTAATTCTTCGTGCGTGCCGCTTTCGACGATTTCGCCTTTGTCGACGACGATAATTTTGTCGCAACGACGCACGGCACTCAACCTGTGCGCGATAATGAGCATCGTCCGTTGCGCGCCGATAGCTCCCATGTTGTTCAAAATGATTCGTTCGCTTTCGTAGTCGAGCGCGGAAGTTGCTTCGTCGAAAATCAAAATCGGCGGATTGGCAAGCAATGCACGGGCAATCGCCACGCGTTGACGTTGACCGCCCGAAAGACTGTCGCCGCGTTCGCCGACTTTCGTGTCGTAACCTTCCTTGAGTTCCAAAATAAAATCGTGAGCACCTGCCAATCTGGCGGCACGAATAATTTCGTCCATTGTCGCGGTCGGGCGGCTTATCGCAATGTTGTCGCGCACGCTGGAGTTGAACAGGTAATTTTCCTGCATGACGACGCCGATTTGTCCGCGCAACCACGAAAGATTCGCTTCGCGAGTGTTGATTCCGCCGATAACGATTGAGCCTGCTTCGGGTATGTAAAGATTTTGCACCAAGTTGGTGAGCGTCGATTTGCCGCTGCCCGAACGCCCGACGATACCGATTTTTTGACCGGGCAAAACTTTCAAGTTGATATTTTTCAACACAAGCGGCAGGTCGACGCGGTATCGAAATGAAACGTCCGTGAATTCAATCGCGCCGTCAATTCGGGGAGCACCGCGTTTGCCCATCTCCTGCACAATCGGTTCCATAGGCGTGTTCAAAATGTCGCCGATACGTTCAAGCGCAAGACCGACTTGCTGGACTTCCGGCCACATCGTCAAAAGTTTCGTCATCGGGCTTAAAGCTTGTCGCGAAATCATCTGGAACGCGATTAATTGACCGAGCGTAAATTGCCCGTCCATGACCATATGACCGCCGTACCAGAGAATGCCCATCGTTATGCCCGCTTGCACGACGCCGCTGAAACCGCTGATAACCAGACGGAATTTCGCGTTTTCAAATGTCGTGCGAACGTAACGCGCCAAAAGATTTTCCCAACGGTTGACGAACTGCGGCTCAACCGCCAACGCTTTAATCGTCTCAATGTTGGTAATTGCTTCGACCATGAAGGCGTTGTTCATTGCGCCCGTGCGCCAAACTGCCTCGATTTTGCGCTTGATAATCGGCACCGCCCAAATGTTTTGCGCCATGTACAGCGGGACGGTTATCAGCGCGATTAACGTCAGCGGCACGGAATACCACAGCATGAACGCGACGAACACGATCGAAAAGAACACGTCCAGAACCGTCATCAAGCCCGAACCCGTCAAAAAGCCGCGAATTTGACTCAATGCACCGACACGCATCAACGTATCGCCGACGCGTCGACGTTCGTAATACGGCAACGGCAACGATATTAAATGTCGGAACAGCCGCGTACCCAAAATCGCGTCGAGCTTGTTTGTCGTGTGGTTGAGGACGTAAGTTTTCAGCGCGGTCAACAGTGCTTGCATGAAAAAAAACAGAATCATGCTGCAACCGATAACCGTCAGCGTCGAATAGCCCGCGTTGCCGATAACTTTGTCGATGATAACCTGCGTGATGAGCGGGAAGCCGATTCCCATCAACTGCAAGAAAAAAGAGGCCGCAAGCACTTCAAACAGCGGTTTTTTGTACCGTTTCAGCACGCGCAGGAACCAATCGACGTTGTAGCGTTTCTTGAAATACGTCCAACTGAACGCCGCCGAAAAAATTAAAAGTTCGTTCGACCAACTTTCGAGGAACTCTTTAACCGGAATTGCCCGCGGTTTGTTTTCACGCGGATCAATCGCCAAAATGACTTCGTCGTTGGCAGAACCGAGCGCAATATAAGCCCCGTCGTTCATCTTCGCCACGGCGGGATATTCGATTTCGCGCAATTCTTCGACGGTCGGGCGAATCAATGTACTGCTGATGTTGTATTTCTTCGCAATGGACTGCAATTTTTTCCAATCGACGCGGTCGTCGGTTTCGGGATTTTTGTCGTAGACGGATTGCAGGTCTTTGATGCCGAAGTGTTGCAAAACCTTTATGATTGAAATGACACCTGTGCGGTCTTTCGGCGGCGAGGACTTATTTTCAGGCATGTTGCATGCAAGTCTCCCTTCGTTAATCTGCGCGCATTATGTAGCAGTATTGTTAGACGCGCATTAAGAATTTTTCGTTTCACGAAAAAAGCCGCCGTCAACCCGCAGGAAGACAGCGGCCTTTTTTATTTGTCGACTGAGGATTAACGATACTTCCGCTTGCGAGCCGCTTCGGATTTTTTCTTGCGGCGAACGCTGGGCTTCTCGTAATGTTCACGCTTGCGAACCTCTGCGAGCGTGCCCGCCTTTTGACAGGTACGCTTAAAGCGGCGGAGAGCACTGTCTATGGATTCGTTTTTCCCAACTTTGACTTCATTGGCCATTCAATATCCCTCCCTCCGCGTTGTCGTTGAATTCGGTTGCCCGCGTATTGTAACATGCAAGTTTGAGCGCGTCAACGGGAATTTTTTTGTCGTTGCGCACGACGGGCGTTTGAATGTTACTTTCTTTCCGCGTGGAAAGACCCGCTTTAAAAGCGGGGGAACAATTTGACAAGCCGTCTCGTTGCTGAAATGTTTTCATTACGCATTACGCATTTCGCATTTCGCATTGCAGTTGAAAGACGCGCCTACGCGGCGGGCGGATACCCGTTCGTCGCCGAAATGTCATCGCTGCGGTCAACCGCTTGTGCCCGTGTATTTCGCATCACGCGAAATGGCACGGGCGCGACCGACATCCCTGTCGACCGAAATTACCGTCGCGGTTGTCATTTCGCATTAAGCATTAAGCATTGCGCATTGATTTTCAGCCGTCGAATTCCAAAAGACCGTAAGCACCTGCCGTGCGCTTGTAAACGACGCAGATTTGTTCGGTTTGCGCGTCGCGGAACACGAAAAAGTTGTGGTTGAGCAGGTTCATCTGCATGATTGCTTCTTGAACGTCCATCGGTTTAACGACGAAATGTTTGGTTTTGACGATCGGGTATTCGGCTTCGTCTTCGCGTTCGACTTGAATTTTCGATTCGGCGAAGGCTTCCGAACGAATGCCGCCGTTGCGGAAACGCCGTTCGAGTTTCGTTTTCTGCTTGTGAATTTGCCGCTCCAGTTTTTCGACGACCAAGTCAATCGAGGTGTACATGTCGGCGTTGGATTCTTGCCCGCGCAGGATAAGACCGCCGCGTACTTCGGCAGTGACTTCGACAATTTGGCGTTCGCGTTCGACGGACAGCAAAACCGAAATTTCGTCGACGTTGTCAAAGTACTTGGTGATTTTGCCGACGCGCTTTTCGACGTACTCGCGCAGTGGCGGCGTGATTTCGATGTTTTTTCCTCGGATGTTGAATGTTGCCATGACTTCAACAGCTCCTTCCGCTCTTGTGTTTACGGCTATATTCGTCGCGGCGTGAATAATTCCTTTCAGCCGAAAAAAAATTGCCGCCCGTTTGACGGCAGTAACTTCGCTGATTTAAACGTCGCGGTCAACCGAAAGGGCAATGTCGACGTGGTGACCGCCCAAGTCCATTTCGACGTTGAGATAATTTGAGTCGCTGATTTTAATCGTGAGGTCTTCGCCGATTGTCAGGTTCGGCGTGGAAATGTCGACTTCAATTCCCAGTTCGCTAAAGTTCGTGGCGGCGCGGGCGGTGAGCATGTTTGACATTTCGCAGATTGCGCTTTGGGCTATGGCGTCGAAGTCCGGCACGTGCATACCCATCATCATCGTCGAGGCGATAAAGCGGGCTGTTTCGTCCGACATGTTGTAAATTACATTGCCGTGCATGTGGCGGGTAAAGCCGACCATGACCGTGACGCCCTTGCTGATAACGTTTCTGTCTTGCAGATAAACCCGAAGCCGCCGCGGGATTGGAAAGCCCATTTGCGGCATGACATCCATGAATGCATCGATTATCGGGTTGACCAATTTTGCATCCACTATATCAATCTCCTTCCGCGAAACCAAGATTCATGCAAACTTCGCCGAAACTAAGCGTCGCCGTGATTTTGAAAGTGATAAGCTTGTGCGAAGCGATTTTTATTCCCGTGCCGCAAATTGTGCCGGGCGGCGTCAACGTCAAATGTTTGTCCGCGAAAGTTTCGTTCAACATGTCGGCTCCGCGTTTGACAAAAATGTTTGCCGCGTCTTCGGCTGCGTCTTCGGCCGCCTCGTCGGTTTGAATTTTCTGCGCGAAGGTTTTTAACGTCTCGTCGGACATGTAAACCACCGCTCGACCCGACGGCGTGCCCGTCAAACCGATTACAATCGCAATTCCGTCGACTTTGAGCGGTTTGCTCTCGTGAAAATCCAATTTCATCTCCGGCGGCGTGTCAAAAAGCTTTGCAAGTTCTTCGCGGAAGGCATCGACAAAAATTTCTGCGTAAGACTCGCGAAGCTCTGTTTCGCGACTGATTTTTTCCACAAGCATTCCCTCACTTATCGTCAAAAACTTTTGTGGCTCGATTATAATGCGTTTGCATGAAATTTCTATGCAGTCAAACGAATTACCTGCCGAAAATTTAAATTTTTTGCCCGCAACGCCCGTTTGCCAAAAAAAATCCGCTGTGTTAAGCTTTCAAAACAATTTTGGAGGTGATTTATCTTGTTGAAACGATTTTTTGCCGCGCTCGTCGCCATTTTTTTCGTTTCGGCGACCGCAAACGCTCAAAAAATACTTTTCGTGCCGCACGACAATCGACCCGTGTCATTTCAACAGCCCGCAGAGGTAATTCGGCAGCTCGGATACGAAATTTTGTCGCCGCCGACCGAAATTTTGACGAAACCCGACGATCTTTGGCTCTGGTTGAACGAAAATGCCAAATTTGTCGACGCAGCCGTCGTTTCATCGGACGCTTTGCTTTACGGAGGCCTGATTCCGTCGCGTTCGCACGAAATTTCCGCCGAAAAGCTCTTAAATCGCGTCGAAAACTTCAAAATCCTTCGCGAAAACAATTCCACGCTCAAAATTTACGTTTTCGGCTCGTTAATGCGCACTCCACGCGTCGGAACGCCCGGTGACATCGAAGAACCCGCTTATTACGGCGAATTCGGCGCGAAAATCTTCGATTATACCCGCTTGCTCGACAAAAATGAGACGTTTTCCAAGCTAAATCGACGCGAAAAACGTATTTTGAACGATTTAGAGCGCGAAATTCCCGCTGAAATTCGTTCAGATTGGTTTTCGCGCCGCGAAAAGAATATTTCCGCCACAAAACGCCTGATTGACTTCGCAAACGACGGAATTATCGACTTTTTCGTCATCGGACGCGACGATAACGCCCCGTTGAGCCAAACTCACCGCGAAAATCGCGATTTACTCGCTTATATGGCCAAAATCGGCGTCGAAAAGACCAAAGCGCAATCGCACGCGGGCATTGACGAATTCGCAATGTTGCTTTTGACCCGCGCAGTCAACGATTTGAGCGGAAATTTACCTTTCGTCAACGTAAAATTCAATCGCGGCAAAGGTTTCGACACAATTCCGCATTATTCCGACGAAAAACTCGGCGATTCCGTCCGCGATGAGATAATTATTGCCGGCGGAATGTTCGTTCCGAACGAAAAACGCGCAGATTTCGTGCTTTTCGTCAATACCGACCCGAAAGGACAAACTTTTGAGCTTCACAACAGTTTTCCGTCGCAAATTTTGACCAAACGGCAGGAAAAATACTTCAAACGCAACGCAAAAACCTTTTCTGAGCGTGTTGAAGACGCAATTAATCAAAATTTGCCCGTCGGAGTCGCCGATGTCGTCTTCGCGAACGGTTCCGACAACTTTTTGATGCAAAATCTTCGCGAAAAAGGCTTGCTTTTCAAGTTGCAGGCCTACGGAGGCTGGAATACTGCCACAAATACCACCGGTTTTGCGCTCGGAACGGGCATTTTGGCAAAAAAAATGAGCCGTCAATCGATTGACAGGCTTCTTGCACGCCGTTTTTTGGACGATTGGGGCTATCAAGCCAACGTTCGCACGCAAATTGCCGCTCAACTCGCCAAAAATCCCGACGGTTTGTCGATTTATTTGCATTTAGGTGACCGCGAAGCCGAAATTTCGTCGCTCGAAACCAAATTATTGCGCGAATTCGCCGCGAAAAACCTTCCGCAGTGGCAAAATTTCACCGTAACCAACCCGTGGCACCGAATGTTCGAGTGTCAAATCAATTTTTTGCCGTAATTCATCGCGAAAAAGGCTTGTCCGACGCAAATTCCGCCGTCATTGGCAGGAATTTGTTCGTGACGCAAGATTTTTAGCCCGCGAAGCCGTAATTTTGCGCTCACAAGCGAATTCAATAACGAATTTTGAAAAACTCCGCCGCTCAACGCGACGGTTTTTATTTTTGTCCGCAAATTTATCGCCGAACACGTTTCAGCGACGATTTCTGACAATCCGACGTGAAAAAATCGTGCCAAGTCGCAAATATTTTCGTTTTGAAGCCGTCGAGACACGATTTCGGCGAATAAATCGGCCGTCGAAGCGCATTTTACGTCGAAATTTTTGTTTGATCGCTCCGCAAACGCTTGCAAACGCATTGCCGCCTCGCCTTCATACGTCGAAACGCGGCAAATTCCCAAAATCGCGGCCACTGCGTCGAATAATCTGCCCGCCGAAGTCGATTTTACGCAGTTCAAACCGCTTTCAAGCAAAAATTTCTGCGCTTGAAGCTCAAAATCGGTCGCCAAATGCAATTCGCGGGCAATTTCGGCGTCGTTAAGCATAGAAAACGCAATTCGCCAGCCTTCACGAACTGATTTTTCGCCTCCAGCCTGCAAAAAACTCGAAATATGAGCGATTCGCTCGTATTTTTGCGTGTCGCAAGCAAAAAATTCGCCGCCCCACACGGTTTTATCGTCGCCGAAGCCCGTTCCGTCGAAAGAAACGCCGATAACTTCGCCAAAATGATTATTTTCCGCCATACAACTCAAAATGTGCGCGTAATGGTGTTGAATTTTCAAATTCGGGACGTTCAACGCGTCAGAAATCGTTTTTGCAAGCGTCGACGTGTGATATTTCGGATTTTTGTCGCTCACAACGACTTCAGGAGCAATTTCAAGCAAATTTTTCATGCGATCAATCGAATTTTCGAGTATTTCGGCGGTTTTTAAGTCTCCAACGTCGCCGATGTAGGGCGAAACGTAAATTAAATCGTTTTTCGCGAGGCAAAAAGTGTTTTTAAGCTCTCCGCCGACCGCCAAAACGGATTTTTCGGCCTTCAAGTCGACAAAAATCGGCAACGGAGCGTATCCGCGACTTCTGCGAACGATTGACGGGCGATTTTCGACGAAATCAACGACAGAATCGTCCGCACGAATCAAAATCTTGCGATTATGCGTCAAAATCGCGTCGAAAAGCCCGCCGAAGTCACCAAAATCGTCCTCAATCGCGATTGGAGCCCCTGAAACGTTGCAACTCGTCATAATCAGCGCGTCGGGGAACAAAATTTCGTCGGGAAAGTCGAAAATCAGCATGTGAATCGGCGTGTAAGGCAACATTGCACCGATTTTGTTAATTTCGGGCGCGACATTCGACGAAATTTGACCGTCTGGACGCTTTTCGAGCAAAATAATCGGCTTTTGCGGGCTGTCGAGGTAAATTTTTTGCGTTTCGGACAGAAAACACTCGCGTTTGACGGCTTTAACGTCGCGAAACATGACTGCAAACGGCTTTGACGGGCGATTTTTGCTTTCGCGAAGGCGTTTTACGGCCGAAAAGTTCTTCGCGTCGCACGAAATGTGAAATCCGCCGATACCTTTAATCGCAACGACGCCTCCACGCGCCAAAATTTCACGCACATGACGAATTGCGGCGTGTCCGCGCAAATTTTCGGCGTTCAAAATGAAAATTTCGGGTCCGCAAGCGTTGCAACATATCGGTTGAGCGTCAAAACGCCGCGAATCGGGCGAAAAATACTCTTCAGCGCAATTTTTGCACATCGGAAAGCGTTTCATCGACGTTCTTTCGCGATCGTAAGGCAAATTTTCCAAAATCGTGAGCCGCGGGCCGCAATTCGTGCAATTTATGAACGGATGCAGGTATCTGCGGTCATTTTTGTCGAAAAGTTCGCGTTTACAGGCGTCGCAAGTCGAAATATCGGGCGAAATGAACGCGTCGCCGACTTCGCGGGCACTTTCGACGATTTTAAAGCCGAAAAACTCTTCGTCAGGCAAAATTTTCACGTCGATTTTCAAAATTGCGGCACGTGCGGGCGATTTTCGGCGTAAATCAGTCAAAAAATTGCTTAAATCGGCCTCGGAACCTTGCGCGAATATCTCAACGAACGAACCTTTATTCGCAACGGTGCCCGAAATGTGATTTTCGACGGCAATTCGGCTTACAAACGGTCGAAAACCGACGCCTTGGACAATTCCGAAGACTTTTATCACGTTTAACAAGGTGTTTTCGCCTCCAAAAGTAAAAAATCCCGCCGACCCGCTTTAAAAGCGGGGGAACAGTTGGTTTTGCCGCCCGAAAACTTTAATTTGTTCGCAAAAATTCGTCGCGGCAACAAAAATCCCGCCGATTTTATTCGACGGGACGTGAAATTTCAGTTGCGCAGGCTGTTTAATGCGGAATTTAGTCGTTCGAGCGACGTTTTTTTGCCGAGCAGGTACAAAATTTCGGTTACGCCGCCCGGAGTGACCTTTTGCATGGCCAAAGCGACGCGCAACGGCCACATAATCGTACCGATTTTCGCTCCGGAACGTTCGATTAAGCCCGAAATCGCGTTATTCAGCGTGTTGAACGACCAATCATCGACATTTTCGAGCATTTCGACGGCCGAAACGATAATTTCAACGGATTTTTCGGGCGAAATCTTGTTTCGTTTGTTCGTGAACAGCTCAATATCAAACGGCGGGCGATTTTTCAGGAATTTTATCATGTCGGGGATGTCTGAAAGCTTCGCGACGCGTGTTTTGAGCAAATTTGCGAGGAAAATCCTGCGTTCGGCGTCAAAATCGGTCAAAAATTCGTTCGCAACGTCCGAAAAAGCTTCGTCGGACATTTTTTTGAAGTATTCGCCGTTCATCCAGTCCAATTTTGCGTAATCGAAGACTGCGGGAGACTTGCTGAGGCCGTCGAGCGAGAAATTTTGAATCAATTCGTCCATGGTGAAGAGTTCTTGGCACGAATTTTTCGGATTCCAGCCCAAAAGTGCGACGTAATTGGTAATTGCTTCGGGCAAATAGCCGATTTTGATTAAATCATCGAAACTTGTCGCCCCGTGACGCTTGCTGAGCTTGGAAATTGTGCCGTCGACGGGCGATTTTCCCATAACAGGCGCGAGATGAATGAAAATCGGCAGTTCCCAACCGAAAAATTGATACAACAGCACGTGTTTTGGCGTCGAAGTGATAAATTCCGTGCCGCGAATGATGTGCGAAACTTCCATCAGGTGATCATCGACGACATTTGCGAAGTTATACGTCGGCATTCCGTCGCTTTTGAGCAAAATTTGGTCTTCGAGTTCGGAATTTGCGATTGTAATGTTGCCGTGAAGCACGTCGAAGAAGGTTGTTTCGCCCGAAAGCGGCATTTTTTGGCGGATAACGTAAGATTTGCCTTCCGAAATGTTTTTTTCGACCTCAGCGGGTGATAAATCGCGGCAATGACGGTTGTAACCGCCGAAATTTTTATCGTCGGCGTGATTTTTGTCGTCTGAAGTGCAAAAACAGCGGTAAGCGTATCCGTCGGCAACGAGCTGTTCGGCGAATTTTTTATATATGTCCATGCGTTCACTTTGAACGTAGGGCGCGAACTTTCCGCCGTGATTTGGACCTTCATCGGGCACAATTTTGGCCGCCGCGAGCGTTTTTTCGATAAAATCGACGGCATCGGGCACAAAACGAGCGCGATCAGTGTCTTCAATGCGCAAAATAAAATCGCCGCCCTGCGATTTTGCGAACAGGTAGGCGTAAAGAGCCGTCCGAAGGTTGCCGATGTGCATGTAACCGGTCGGACTGGGCGCAAAACGTGTGCGAATCTTGTTCAAGTCATCATCTCCAGCAATTTTTTTGTTAAAAACGGCGCGAATCTTTCCAAAAACCGCACAGAGCGCGGAAAATTATCAACGCAGAGGCGGCACCGGGGTCTTCAAAGCCGATTGAATCTTTTCCGAAGGCGGCAGCGCGACCTTTTTTGGCGATTAACGACTTTGTAAGCTCCAAACCGTCGCGTGCGGCGTCTCTGGCCTCTGTTAAAAGCGTTTCAAACGACTTTCCGACGCAATTTTCGGCTTTAAACGTGTCGCGAATGGGAATTAACACGTCGAGAAGCGTTTTATCGCCCAATTTTGCTTGTCCGCGCCGCTGAATTTCGTTTACGGCCGCCGAAAAGACATTTTCGAGCGTTTTGGCGTTCAAAACAGCGTTTTCGTCGAGAATTTCTGCCGCCGCAAGCAATCCTGCGCCGTAAAGTGAGCCTGCAGAGCCGCCGACGTTCATTATAACCGCGTTTCCGACGGCTTGCAAAACATTTTTGGCGTTTTCGTCGCCGTTTAACTCGTTTAAAGCGTCTGAAGCGGCCGTAGCACCGCGAACCATGTTCAAACCGTGGTCACCGTCGCCGATTTTGGCGTCCAAGTCGTTCAAAAAGTCTTTTTCGCTCAAAATCGCCTTGATAACGGCCGTTGCCGCGTCGCGTGTCATGAAAATTCCTCCTTCGCGAAATAAATTGACATGCGAACTATATCATATCGCGTTGAACTGTGCTATAATCTGTGCAACTTTTGCGTTACGAAAAATTTTACGGAGATGACTTGACGAAAATGGAACACGGCATCGGAATTAAAGACATGCGGGCGTTTTTTGCGATTGTCGAGGAGGGCAACATCAGCCACGCCGCGCAACGTTTGGGCATGGCTCAACCCGCGTTAAGTCGACAGATGAAACACCTTGAAGAAAACCTGCACGTGAAGCTTTTTGAGCGCGGATCGCGACGAATTCGGCTTACGGAGGCCGGTCAAGTGCTTTATAACCGCGTTGAAACGATTTTGGGCATGGTTGACGGCACTGTTCGCGAGATTTCGGAGATTGGAAACGGCTCAAAAGGCGTGATTCGCATCGGAACAATCACAACATCGGGCGCAATGATACTTCCCGACCTGATTGCACGCTATCATTCGGAGTTTCCCGACGTGACTTTTGAGATTTGGGAGGCCGAAGGCGCACGAATTCTTGAACTTTTGGACAGTCGAATCATTGAAATTGCAATTACGCGCACGCAAGTGGACAATTTGGCGTATCAAATGCTTGTTTTGCCGAACGAACCGCTTGTTATGGTCATGAATTCGCGAAATATCTGCGGGAAATCGCCCGAAACGATTCGTTTGTCGGAGTTGAAAGGCGAACCGTTGATAGTTCCGCTGCGTTGGAAGTCAAATTTGGTCGCCGAGTGCAAAAAACTTGACTTTGAGCCGAAAATTATCTGCGTTTCGGACAGCATCGTCCAAGATTTGTTGATGGTCAAGATGAATTTGGGTCTTGCAATGATACCCGTGTCGAGCAAACGGCTGTTGACTGACGGAGATTTGATTTACAAGCGCATTGTCGAACCCGAAATGACGACGCACACGGTCGTTGCGTGGCTGAAAAATCAAACGCTGTCGACTTCGTGTAAAAATTTCCTGGACATGTTCAGAAAACTTTTCGTCAAAGACGCATGACGATTAATTTTCTCGTGAAAAAAATCCTCGTCGCTTGTGGCGAGGATAATTTTTTTTGCGATAACGTCACGGCTTCAAATTACGCATTACGCATTATTAATTATGCATTGGAAAAAGCCCCCGCGATTAACGGAGGCTTTGGGGATTTCGTCATTGGTCGGAACGACGAGACTTGAACTCACGACCTCTTCCACCCCAAGGAAGCGCTCTACCAAACTGAGCTACGTCCCGAACACCTGCGAAGTCTACCACAGCGTAAAAATTTTTGCAAGAATTTTTTTCACTGCAACGCTTTGGACAGCGTCAACAGGTTTTCGAGCATTTTGTCGACGTAATCGAACAGGTTTTCGGGTTTCGCCTCGCCCGTGACGATTGGGTCGAGCGTGAAAATCTGCGCGCCGGTTTCGCGAGCGATTGTTTCTGCGGCTTTGGGCGAATACTGCGGTTCCGTGAAGATGACTTTCACGGGCAACGCGTTGATTTTGTCGATTGTTTCCGTCAATTCCTGCGGTGTCGGCTCCGTGCCCGGTTCGCGTTCGATGACTGCCGCAATGCTGAGCTTGAACTCCGCCGCAAGATACGGAAACGCTTCGTGAAACGTCACAATGTCTTTGTTCGGCAGCATGTCAAGCGACATGTGCATTTCGTCGCGAAGTTGCGTCAATTCGCCGCAGTACTCAAGCGCACGCATTCGGTAATCGTCCTTGTGTTCGGGGTCGAATTCGCACAGTTTCGACGTAATGTTTTTGACCTGCTGAATCGAGTAAGTGACGCTCAGCCACACGTGCGGATTCGGGACGCCGTTTTCGACAATCGGAACAATTTCGGGCGAATCGCTTGCGTTGATGATTTTCAAGTCGGGTCGCGCCTCGGTGACCTTGTCGAGAAAACTTTCCATGCCCAAGCCGTTGACGATAAAAATGTCGGCGGTTTCCAACGTCTTCATGTCTTCGGGCGTCAACTGGTAATCGTGCAGGCAACCCGTTTGCGGCGGCGTCAGGTTGACGACTTCGACGCCTTTGACGCCGCGGGTAATGTTAATCGCGTCAAGATACATTGGGTAAAACGACGTGACGATTTTCAACGTGCCGTCGTCTTTTTTTGTCGTGGAGCCGCAACCCGTCACAATGCACGTCAACAGAATCAACGCGAGGCAAAAAATTTTTTTCATGCGATTAACTCCGATACTCGTCGGCAAGTTTTTTGAACAGCGGCAGTGAACGTTCGATCGTCGAAGTTTTGATGCAGTAAGCGGCACGGAAATAGCCGGGAGCACCGAAATCCGCGCCGGGCACCAACAGTAAATCGAATTTTTTGGCACGTTCGCAGAAGGCGTAATCGTCCGCCTCCAACGCTTTGGGGAACAGGTAGAACGCGCCTTGAGGTTTGACGCACTCGAAGCCCGCCGCAATCAAGCCGTCGTACAAAAGTTTGCCGTTGCGCTCGTAAGGCGTGATGTCGACGGATTTGCCCGCGCATTTTGCAACGACCAACTGCCACAGACTCGGCGCGTTTACGTGTGTCAAAACTCGTGCGGCACCCGCGACGGCACCGAAAATTTTATCGAAGTCCGAAACTTTGTCGGGCACGACGATATAACCGATGCGTTCGCCCGGCAACGAAAAACTTTTGCTGAACGAATAACAAACCAGTGTGTTCGCGTAAAAATCGGGCACCCAGGGAACTTCGACGCCGTAAGCAAGTTCGCGATACGGCTCGTCGCAAATCAAAAAGATGTCGCGACCCTGCGCGTTGAGAATTTCGGCAAGTTTGGCGATTGTCTCACGCGAATAAACCGCGCCGCTCGGATTGTTCGGCGAATTGATGATGACCGCCTTCGTCTTCGGCGACAAAAGTTTTTGAAAATCGTCGAAGTCAATCTGCCAATCTTCGGGACGCGGCTTGACGACCTTCAGCTCGGCACCGACCGACTCGACGAAAACTTTGTATTCGGGGAAATACGGCGCGAACGTGATAAACTCGTCGCCGACTTCAGCCAACGCCTTGAAGCAAATCGTAATCGCGGCGGCGGCTCCGCTCGTGACGAAAATATTTTTGCCCGCGAACTTTTGACCGAATCGGGCGTTGATGCTTTGCGCAATCGTTTCGCGAACATGCGGGTTGCCGGGCGCGACCGTGTAGCCGTGAACCGCCGACGGCTCGCAATTCTGCAGGATGTCAATCGCCGCGTCGCGAACGAATTCGGGCGTCGGGACATTCGGGTTGCCCAAGCTGAAATCGAAAATGTTTTCTTCGCCGACCTCGGCGGCACGTTTGCGACCGAATTCAAAAATCGTGCGAATCGTGGACTTCTTCGTACCAAGCTCGTACATTTTGGCGGAAACCATAAAATCACTCCTTGCTTTTGAGTTGCCGAATTTCGTTTTCCAGCGCGGCAATTCGCTGATACAGCAGATTTATTTTGAAGCGATAAACGCTTGCCTTGCCAAGAATTGTTGCCGTCAATGCGGGCGAAAAATCTTCCGCCGCAAGCTCTCGCCGAAAAATTTCGTCGAACACGTGAAACGGAAATTGCCCGTAAGCTTTCATGAAATACCAAATGCACTCGTTGACGCAAAGATCCAGCGCGGCGTATTTAATTTCGGGCTGCTGTTGAAAAAACGGACGTGCGCTCAAAAATTTTTCCATGTACTCGAAGCCCGTGCGCAGTGCCCGCAAATGTTTTTTCAAGTAATCGGTCAAAGTATCGCTCTTGTGCGACAGCGAATCGCCGATAAGACGGTAGCGGTTGACGACATACGGCACGCGAACAATTCTTTCCGCCGTGAAAACCAGGCAACAGGTAAACAGCATGTCCTGAATCAAATTTTCGGTGAAGTGCAAATCGTTTCTTATCACGCAGTCGCGGCGAATCAGTTTCGATCAGATGTTCCAAAGAAATCGTTTCTGCGTGCAATCGACGACTCTTTTTGCAACGTCGAATTCAATCAAAGTCGGCTTGTCGACGAAACCGCCGCGTTGATAGCTGTACGGTTGAATTTTCGCCAAGACTTCAGCGTCGTTGAAAAATTGCGTCGGAACCTGATAATACTTTTCGCAGGCGACAACGTCCGCGTCAAAATCTTTCGCCGTCGTGTAAAGTTTCTCGATCGCATCGGGAGTGATTGCGTCGTCGTTGTCCAAAATCAACAGATATTCGCCGCGTGAAAATCGCACGCCCATGTTGCCCGGCAAACCGGGACTGCCCGAATTTGCAAGCGTCCTTTCAAGACGAAGCCGCCCGTCGAATTTCGGCATGTAACTTTCGACGACTTGAGCACTTGAATCGGTCGAACAGTCGTCGACAACGATAACTTCAAAATCCTGAAACGTCTGCGCCAAAATGCTGTCGAGACATTCGCCGATGTATTTTTCCGCGTTGTACAGCGGGATAATCACCGATACGGCGGGCATTTGCATAAAATCACTCCTCGCGTTTGAGTCGCCGAATTTCGTCTTCAAGTTCGGCAATGCGGCTTTGAGTTTGCTTGACAATTTGGTTGAGTTGAAAATTTTGTTGTTGCGTCAGAAACAGCTGTTTTTGCAGTGTGTTGGCAAGGCTGAACAGGTACGCGTTCAGATAACGTGATTTTTCGTCGCGCCGTGGAAACTGCCGATCGAAAATCGAATAAACTTCCTGCGGTTTTAACGCGGTACAAGCGGGAAATATCGTTTTGAAACAATAATTCGCGACGTGTTCAATCCAAGCGTAACCGAAATGCGGATTTTGCTCGAAGAACTCGTATTTGTCCGCGACGGCACAGAAAAATTCTTCACCGTCAATCAGCGGCGTCATGTGATATTTTATCAGTTCGGCGGCGGATTTCTTTTTGCGCGTCAAAGAATTCGGATTGTCGCGGTTCACGTAAACGACATTCGGAGCAGACAGAATTTTTTTCGCGGCGCACAAAACTTCCATCGTCCAAAAATCGTCTTCGCTGACTTTAATTTGCGGGAAAGCAATTTCTTCGGCGGTCAAAAAATTTCGCCGCAAAAACTTCAGCCACGGCATCACGCGCAAATTGCCGCTGAAAAAAAGTTTCATCCTTTCGGCAACATCCTCCGACAAGAAAATCGGCGCGGTCAAATTGTCGTTCCGCAAAAAATTCGTGAACTTCGTCGCCTCGCGTCCGTCGTCGCCTTTGAACCTCGTGAAACATTTGTGCATGTAAACAACATCTGCGTCAAACTTCGTCGCAAGCGCGTGCATTTCTTCAAGAGCCGTCGAAGTAATTAAGTCGTCGTTGTCCATGAAGTAAACGTATTCGCCGCACGAAAAATTCAGCCCGATATTTCGCGGAACGCCGGGGTTGCCGTGATTTTTTCGCGTCTTTACGAGATTGAGCCGCCCGTCAAATTTCGACGTGTAACTTTCGACAATAGCCGCACTTGAATCGGTCGAACAATCATCGACAACTACAACTTCAAAATCCGCAAACGTCTGCGCCAAAATGCTGTCGAGACATTCGCCGATATATTTTTCCGCGTTGTACAGCGGGATAATCACCGATACGGCAGGAATTTTTTGCAAGTAAGTCACTCCTTGCTTTTGAGTCGATTGAGTTCGGCTTCAAGTTCGGCAATGCGGTTTTGAGTCTGCTTAACAATTTGATTGAGTTGAAAATTTTGTTGACGAACTTGCCCAAGTTGCAAGCGGTAAATGTTCAGTGCGTTGAAGATGAACGCCGCCAACGCCGTGTCGGAGCCGTCAAATTCTCTGCGTAAAATTTCGTCGAGTGCAAGCGCGGGAATTTTCGCGTAAAACGAATTCAGATTTTCCGCCAAGGTCGAAATCAGCATGTTAAAGAACATGTACTTCAAATTCGGGTGCGCGGCAAGAAAGTCGCGTTTACTCAAAAATTCGTCGAGGTGTCGAACGCCGAGCTTGATCGCCTTGACGTTGCGGTGAAAGCGTTGTTGCGCGTCCATCTTTTGGAACACGGCGGAGCCTTCGCGCTTGCGATAAAAGTAAACCACGTTCGGGACGACAACATATTTTTCGGGCGCAACACAGCTCGCACATTGTAAAGAGCATGTCTTGAGCGGCGGCGTCGGGCAAGCGTATTTCATTTTCGATCAAAAAATTTCGGCGAACGAATTGCAACCAAAAATTCCAGGGCAATTTTTTCGCCGCGAACAGCTGAACGCGTTTCGCAATGTCCGTGCTCAAAATGGCGGGTTACTTCACATTCAAACTTCGGTGCGTGAAGTGATATCGGCTTTAAGTTGACTGCGTTTTTGAGCGTCGTGCCAAATGTTATCAGGAACTTGATATAATTTTTCGCAGTGAACAACGTCCGCATTGAAACTTTCGGCAATTTTGTGGAGTTCCTCAAAAGCGGTCGGCGTTATCGCGTCGTCGCTGTCCAAAAAGAAAACATATTTGCCGCGTGAGAGTTCAAGACCTCTGTTGCGCGGAATACTGCCGCCGCCGTTCGATTTTTTCTTTAAAACGGAAATGCTGAGCCGCCCGCCGAATTTCGGCATGTAACTTTCGACAACTTTAACGCTGTCGTCGGTCGAGCAATCGTCGACAACGATAACTTCAAAATTCGTGAACGTCTGCGCCAAAATGCTGTCGAGACATTCGCCAACGTATTTTTCGACGTTGTATAGCGGGACAATCACGGATACGGCGGGCATTTGCATAAAATCACTCCTTGCGTTTTAGTCGGTCAAGTTCTGCCTGCAGTTCGGTCAGGCGGCTTTGAGCTTGTGCGGCAAGTTGGTTGAGTCGGAAATTTTGTTGACGCGCCTGCCCAAGTTGCAAGCGGTAAACATTCAGCGCGTTGAAGATAAAGGCCGTCAACGCCGTGTCGCAATCGTCAATTTCTTTGCGTAAAAGTTCGTCGAGCGCGTGAGCGGGAATTTTTTCGTAAACCTTGTCGAGGCGACCGAGAATTGACGTCACGAACATTTGAAACAGCTGATATTTCAGATCTGCGCGACGGGCGAAAAGTTCTTGCCCGTTCAAAAATTCGTCAAGGCAAGTCATACCAATTTTCAACGTCAGCGTATACTTGTGAATCAATTTCGCGACATCAAAATTCTCGCGAATCGCCGAACCTTCGCGCAGGCGGTACAGATAAAAAACGTTCGGGACGACCAGGTACCTTTGCGCACAACAGAATTCGCACATGGTAAACAGCAAGTCTTCGGCGTGAACGTTGGCAAATTTAATTTCGTTGTCGACGACAAAACGGCGGCGAACAAGTTGCAGGCAAACGCTCCACGTCAACCACCGCTTGACGAAATCGAGCATTCGTTGCTCAAGGTCGGCGGTCAACAGCGTCGGCTCCGTGATGAAAATTTTATCCCGCGTCGGTCAACTGTAAGGCGTCAAAGTTTTGCGATATTCAGCGTCGTTATAAAATTCGTCGGGCAACTGGTACCACTTTTCGCAGTGCACAACGTCCGCGTCGAAATTCTTTGCAAGCGTGTAAAGTTCCTCAAAAGCGGTCGGCGTTATCGTGTCGTCGGGGTCGACGAAAGCCAGATATTCGCCGCAGGAAAATTCGATGCCCTTGTTGCGCGGCAAACCGGCACCGCCCGAATTTTTTTTCATGCGCGTGAGTTTGAGCCGCCCGTCAAATTTCGACATGTAACTTTCGACAACGGCGACGCTTGAATCGGTCGAACAGTCGTCGACGACAATGACCTCGAAGTCTTGCAACGTCTGCGCCAAAATGCTGTCGAGACATTCACCAACGTATTTTTCGACGTTGTACAGCGGCACTATGACCGAAATTGTCGGAACGAAGCAACGGGGGGGGCATCATCTTTTGCGAAACCGTCGACGAACTTGCGTTTTCGCGTGACGGTTCAAATTTGCGTTTTGCCAAAGAAATCACTCCTTTTGTAGTGACAAGTTTTTACGGCGCGGTGTCTTCTGTCAACTTGTGTTGACCCAACATCGTCGTCAAAGTTTCACGCGTGAACTTGTATTCGGGCGACGAAAAATCCTGCGCGGCGTCGTAGCGGTTTGACTTCGCATTAATCAGCCCGCAGAACGTGTCGTAAAACATGTCGTTTGTAAAATATTCGTCGCGGCGACTTTCAAGCGTCGAAACTTTGTCGGGGAAAATTTTTTCGTATTCGGGCGACAGGTAGACGAACATCGGCACGCGCAACATCTCAAAGCGGAACACGTCGGGATTGTGCGAAATCTCCAGATCTTCGCCGTGGTCGGAAAAGTAAACCATTGCCCGCAAGTTCAAGTTCGCCCGTGCGTAATCGAAAATCTTCGACAGCACAAAGTCCGTGTACAGAATCGAATTCGCGTAACTCGGTGCCGCCAACATCATGCCCGTGCCGTCGCGGGTCGTCCACTTCTTGAAGCGGCGCGGGTAACGGCTGTTGTAGTAAATATGGCTGCCCATCAGGTGAAGCACGATAAAATTGTTTTCGTTCGGATTGACGCGGTCGAAGAACTTTAACAGAATTTCGTCCTCAAGTTCGCTGAAGTCGAAGGCGTCGTCCGTCCATTCGGACACGTCGGCGGTCTTTGCGACGAGCGTAATCGCGCTGTCGAATTCGCCGTAACGTCCCTGGTTGCTGAACCAGTAAGTTTTATAACCCGCCTTGCGCGCCGCGTCGACAATCGACACGGAGTCGAAAAATTCTTTGTCGTTGTACTGACTTTGTTCGGTCAAAGCGCGTTGCAACACGGGCACGGTTTGCGTCCACGAGGCGTAGACATTTCGGAAGATAATAAACGTTCCGTCGGCGGGCGTCAAGTTAGGCACGTTGTCGGGCGTCGCTTTGTAATCGGGATTGATTTTCGCGTTTGACGGCAATTCGGCGACGGGCGAAATCTTTTCGAGCTTGCTGTCGAGCCAAGGCGTGTCGTCGAACGGGAACTGCGGATTGTACGCGTGCATGTAAGTTCGGCTTGCACTTTCGCCGATGACGAAAATCACCGTGCCCGTCGAGTGCGCCGCCAAAGTTTTCGACGCGTCAACTTTCATGTCGGCAAGTCGTGCTTCGCGACCTTCGCTGAAACGTTGATTCTGCGCGGCGTAATCGGCAACCGTCGCCCAAAGATTCGCCATTGACGTTTGCGGAGCGTAGTAAATCAACGCGGACAAACTCCCGATTAACGCAATCGCCGCCGCCGAAATTTTTTTGCCGTCGAGTTCAAGCCGTCGACCGAAATTCACGTGTGCTTTGAACGCGAATTTCAATAAAATCATCAACGTCAACGAAATCGCCGCCAAAACAGGCAAGCCGAGCATTGCGCGCAAAAATTCGCCTGCCTCGTGCCAATTCGTCATGTACAACGCCATCAGCGACGCGGGCGACAAACAATGCCACGTCATGCAGTAATAGACCAGTTCGACGAGCGGCACCGTCCAGCAGACGAAGTTCAACGTGCACATCAAAATTGCCGCGAACGAAAATTTTTTCGTTGACATGAGCAAAACTTCAGCCGCCGTCAGCGAAATGAAAATCGCCGTGCCGACCGCGAAGTCATAATAAATCAGCGACATGAACCACTGTCGCTGATATGTCCACGTATACAAAAGCGGGAACATTGCGCACCACGCCAGCCCCGTCAGCAAATTCGGCAGGTGTCGGCGATTGAAAATTTCCGTGCTTGAGGCGAATTGAATCATCCACAGCAGCGCGACCGTCGCGGGTATCGGCGGCAAAAAATACTGCGGCGCGGCAGGTTGCCCGATGTCGATGTAAAACACTTCGCATAGGTAATAGTACAATCCCGCGCAGAGCAAAAACTTTTGATTGTCGGACATGGAGACCACTTTTCGGAAAAATTTTCGGCGATTATATCACACGCGACGAAACTTTTCAGCACGAACGCAATGGTGTTGATTTTTATGACGAAAATTCATCCCGAAACGGGCGAGATTTTGTATCGCGATATTCGACCGTTTGAATTCACTTTTCGCGGCGAAAAAATTACCGTCGACATGACCGGCTGTTTCGGACTATGCGTTACGAATCATGAAGG
>JAFVBP010000356.1 GCA_017479925.1 Selenomonadaceae bacterium
AGGCGTCGAAACTCAAGCGCAAGTCGATTACGTCAAAACTTTGGGCGACGTGGCGATTCAAGGTTACTTCTTCTCGCGACCGTTGCCGATGCTTGACTACGAATCACTTCTGGATAAATATCTTTCAAGCGCGGTCGATTGAACGCGCAAGTTGACAACTTCGTCGAAAGCGTCGAAACTCAAGCGCAAGTCGATTACGTCAAAACTTTGGGCGACGTGGCGATTCGAGGTTACTTTTTTTCGCGACCGTTGCCGATGCTTGACTACGAATCACTTCTGGATAAATATCTTTCAAGTGGAGGTTGATTGAACATGCCGAATTTCAAAAAAGAACCCCAAGGCGACTCTACCGTCTGGACGCTGCGCAACAACAAGGGCAACGAGCTGAAGGTCGACGAACGCGGCGCACGAATCACGTCAATGCGTTTCTGCGACAAAGATTACACGAATCGTTTCCTCGTCAAAGACGACGCGGCAAGTGCGGTTTGTGTCGACGGTAGCGCGGATTTCGCCGACATCATCTGGAGTGCCGAACAGTTAATCGAAGGTCTGAAACTTTCCGCCGAAGTCAACGGCAAGTCCGTCAGCGTGATTTACAGCCTGTCCAATGACAACGAAATCAGCATCAAGTTTGAGGCGACGGGTGCCGACAACGTTGCGATTTGCCCGATTTTCAGCGCGGACGCTCTGCCCGAAACGAAATTCCGTTCCGGTCAAAAAGGTGCCGCTTGGGAAGCTTTCGCCGACGAGAAAACTTACCCCGTCACGGAGCCTGCCGAAGTCGAAATGGAATTGGGCATGTTCGGTTACGATCTCGGTTGCCCGATTGATTATCTCGACGCGGGCTTGAAAAACGGCGCGTTCGTCTTTTCCGAAGGCGCAAGCATTGAGCTGATTGTTTACTCGACGCAGGACGAACTTCACGCCAAAGCGGTCGACGGCGGCTTTACTGTCGGCACGTGCGGCGGCGCGAAAGGTCAAGTCGTCTACATGATCAAAAATCGTAGATGAGTTGGAGGCGATAATTTGAATATCCACGAATATCAAAGCAAGGCAATTCTGCGCGGCTACGGCGTCAACGTGCCCGACGGCGGCGCGGCTTTCACGCCCGACGAAGCAGTCAAACAAGCTCAAACAATCGGCGCGGATGTCGTCGTCGTCAAAGCCCAAATTCACGCGGGCGGTCGCGGTAAAGCCGGCGGCGTCAAACTTGCGCACAACCTGAACGAAGTCCGCCAATACGCCGAAGAACTCCTCGGCAAAACGCTCGTCACACACCAAACGGGTCCCGCGGGCAAAGTCGTTCGCCGTCTGCTGATTGAGGCAGGCTCGAATATCAAAAAAGAGTATTACCTCAGTTTCGTCGTCGACAGGCAAACCGCCCGCGTCGTCATGATGGCTTCCGAAGAAGGCGGCGTCGAAATCGAAAAAGTTGCCGCCGAATCGCCCGAAAAAATCATCAAAGAGTACATCGACCCCGCAATCGGTTTGGCACCGTTCCAGGCGACGCGCATGGCTTACAAGCTCAACTTCCCGAAGGAATCAATTCGCAAGGTCACGAAGTTCATGATTAACTTGCACCGCGCCTTCGTGAAAAAAGATTGTTCGCTTGCCGAAATAAATCCGCTTGTGTTGACGGAGGAAGGCGACATTATTGCCCTTGACGCCAAATTGAACTTCGACGACAGCGCGGTTTACCGTCACCCCGACTTGGAATCTCTGCGCGACGAAACCGAAGAAGACCCGAAAGAACTTCATGCGGCGAAACTCGGCTTGAATTACGTCAATCTCGGCGGTAACGTCGCCTGCATGGTCAACGGCGCAGGTTTGGCAATGGCGACCGTCGACATTTTGAAACATTTCGGCGGCGAACCTGCGAACTTTTTGGACGTCGGCGGCGACTCCACGCCCGAAAAAATTGCCGAAGCGTTCAAAATCATGCTCGACGGCGGACAGTCCAAAGGCATTTTCGTCAACATTTTCGGCGGCATCAACAAATGCGATCTCGTCGCTCAAGGTATCGTCGACGCGGCGAAAATCATTTCGGCGGACGGCAAGTCGTTGCCCGTGCCCGTCGTCGTGCGGCTCGAAGGCACCAACGTCGAACGCGGTCGCGAAATTCTCAAAGAGTCGCCGATAGCCAACGTCATTAT
>JAFVBP010000357.1 GCA_017479925.1 Selenomonadaceae bacterium
CCAGTTCGTGCGCCTGTGCTTCCTGCGTCATCCGCTTGTACGGGTCGTGTGTCTTCGGCATTTGTTCGAGCAGTGTCTTCGTTAATTCCGCTTTGAGTTTGTCGTTCCTGTCCAGAATCGTCACCAACGTTTTCAACGCGCTCTTGCGTCCGTGTCTCTTCGTCAGTTCTTTGGCGTACTGCGGGTTCCACGTCTCGATGTCCGTCAACAGACCTTTCGCCCGTTCCAGATTCTTCAGCATTGTCGTCGACCTCCTCGTTGCCGAAATAAATGTTTACTGCTCTTTGGAAAGCTGTTGCGTCCGCTTTTTGTGTACCGAAATCATACCAACTCAACGAGTCGTTGTTGTCCCCGAATGTTTCACCGTTGAATTGATAGGCTAGTACGCCCAAGTCTTTGGAGATTCCTCGTGTTATCGATTTTTCGGTGTCAGTGTGTTCGACTATGACTAAATAGTTTGCGCCTTCATTGTAACGAATTTTGATGCTGTAACCTTCGGGCGCGGTTTTGCCTTCAAGCCCCGCCGCTTTGAGTGCTTCGCGTGCGCGTTGTTCAATCGGGTCGTTCGTTTTTTGTTCGGTTGCCTTCGACTGCTTTTGAGCCGTTGATTCTTCGACAGGTGCCGGTTCGCGTTCGATTTTCTCCGCATTGTTTCTTTCGGCTGAGCGTTGTATCTCACTTATGTTTCGCAAAATTTTTTGCAAGGGGTCATCAAACGCTGAATAGTTGTCGCGGAGCGGCGCAATACTTTTGTTGTAACGATTGAAGATTCTTTCAGCTTCTGTTACGACCGTGTTGATGTCTAACTTGCCGTTCAAATAATCGTTCCACAAGTCATTCATTTCGCTGTAAGCTTTTTGGAAGTCTTCGCTTTGAGTGGCGGCAATTTGAGAAATTTCCACGTCGAAAGGATTAATCGTCGGCAAAGTTTTTTCGTCCGATTGTCGTTTTTCTTCGAGGGCGGTATCGGCATTCGACGTTGATTCGTTTTGCTTGTCGTCAATGGATTTATTAGTTTCGGCGGATTGTTCGTCGGCGGGCAGTTTCTCGGCGGGCTTGTCGCTTTTTTCGGTTTTGGAAGTGTACCGTTCGCCGTTGTTTGCGGATTTTTTTAATTCCCGCTTGGTGCGTCTTGCTTCAGCCAAAAGAGTTTCAATGGTTTTTTCCGGTAATTGCGCCATCAATTTATCCCAATCGCCCGATTCAATGCCGCGGTCAACTGCGTCCGTGTCGATGAGACTGCCGTCATAAAATACGTTTATCGCCTCGCGCCAGTCTTTTGTCATGCGCAACAGTGTGGCTTCTCTCTTTTCGTTTCGCGTCGAAAGATAATCCTGTATCTCTTCTGTGGTCACTTCGGGCAATAAATCATGAAGTTTGACAGCCGCTTTTACCGACGTGATTTTTTCATCTTGAATTTTCTGTTCAAAATCGTCGATAGTTTTGCGTTTCTTTTTGTATTCGTCATCATTGACTTTGCCTTCGTCGTGCATTTTGTCAAACGTTCGTTTCAGCGTGAAAAAGATTTCCCAACCTTCGTCAAATTGTTTTTGCAGTTCGGGCGAAGGTTTTATCGCTTTGATTTTGTCACGGAGCGTGTTCAAGATTTTGCGTTCATGCAAGTATCTTTCGCTTGACGTAGTAGTGGAAAATTCGCCGACAATCTCGTTGATTTTGTCCGCAGTTTCGAGAATGTCGTTTTCACCGTCAAGGAAAGCGTCCCAAGCGTTTTGAATCTCGCGATAAGTGTTGTTAAACTCCTCGGTCGGATTTTCGGGCTTTTCAACGTCAAACAGCGTGAACAAGTCAAGAGCTTTTTCTTCCGTCGGCGTTTCGGCAACTTCCGTATTTTTATCGGAAACCTTTGCTGGTGCCTGTTCCAGACGCTCGTTTACTCTTTCAACAGCTTTATGCAAGCCTTCTTCGGCTTCGTCTTGAGTTATCAAGCCCGATTTTAAATGCCGTCCGAGTTCGTTAAACCTGTCCATCAATTTGCCCGCAATTTCTTCGGCTTCGGCTTGTGTCAACGTGCCGGCTTTGACCATATCGGTAACTTTTTTGCCGACGGTTGCGACTTGTGATTTAAAACTTTCAAGTGCCGCGTTGCCCGTCACAATTTGCTTGACTGCGTCGTCGTTGATTACTGCACCCCAACCGCCGGTATCGTCGTCTTCAGCGACCGTGCGAATTACGGATTTGCTCGTCTTCGGAGCTTTCTTGAATCCGAAGAAAATATCCAGTGCCGCTTTGAAGGCTTCGGCGTCGCGCTTGTCTTTAAAGTGCCAAGTTTCGTCGGCGTAAAATCGACCGCCCAAACTGTTGGACAAGTCGTCGAACAAACCGTTGGTTTCCCAAAGCGTATTGGTTTTTTCAATCTCGCCGTTGTCTTTAGTTGTTCGGATTATCGGGAAGGTGCCGGCAAGTTTAACGCGCCACACGCCCTGCTTGTTTTGCGCCATTGGAACTGCGGTGACTTTGACGCCGTCGATTAATTTGCTTTTGTCAATCGAATTTAGTTCAAGTGCCGCTTGTGCGCGAAGGTCTGCAGATTGATTTTTGTCCGCCGCAACCTGTTTGAGTGCTTCGATTTTGGGGTCGGGTTTCTCTATTGCGTCGGGATTGAAGTACGCAAGATGTCTGTTGTTCATGAAAAATTTTGCGGTTTCTTGAAAAGCCCTTGCGTCTTTATACGTCGCGAAATTGAATCGCGTGTTGCCCGACTGATTCTTTTGAGCCGTGCCGCCGAACGCTTCCGCCAATTTGGTCAACTGTTCCAACGTTGTAGCGTCGTTTGCCTCGTTTTCTTCTCTGTCCACGAAATAAACTGTGTTCGTTTGATTGTCGACGTAGCCGTTATAAATTTTGTCAGCCCGCTCTGTTTGGATACCGGCTTGCTGAATCTTTTTGAGCGGCTCGATTAGGCGTTTCCGTAACCAGTCGAGATATTCACGTTCGCGCTTGTTGAGTTTCATTGCCGATTCGTCGAGGTTGCCCTTGGCGATTCCTTCGACAACTTCAAGGCGTGTCATTTCGCGACCGTCGATTGTGACCGTGCGTTTGTTGTTCTCGTCAAATTTTGCCTTTTCACTTGGCATTAATGCTCTGTCACGATAACCGTCTGTTTTGAACGCTTCGACAGCACTTTTATCGCCATAAACCAACGCGCCGTTCGGATAAACGATTTCGCCTTGATTCGTCGATTGAACTTGTTGAGGGTTTGTTTCAGTGGTGTTAGTTTTCACCGATATAGGTTCATTGACGGCTTCGTCTACTGCTTTTTGTTCGCGTTTGCCGACTTCGGGCTCGGTTTTCTGAACGGCATCGGGATTGAAATACGCCGTATGTGCATTATTCGTGAAAAGATGTGCCGCTCTATGAAACGCCGCTGTATCAGCTCCTGTCTGGAATTTGAACAATGTGTTGCCCGACTGATTCTTTTGAGCCGTGCCGCCGAACGTTTCCGCCAATTTCGTAAGTTGTTCCAGCGTCGCCGCGTCTTTGTCGACGTTTTCAAAGTAAATTGTTTCAGGGGTAGCGTAACGACCGACATAACGCTTAGCCGCTCGTTCGTTTTGAATGCCCGCTTGTTGAATTGCTTTAAGCGGCTCCATTAAATTTTTCTGCAACCACTTCAGATAATCGCGTTCGCTTTTTGTCGGATTTAAAGTTGATTGGTCGAGGTTGCCTTTGGCAATTTCTTCGACGGCTTCAAGGCGTGTCATTTCGCGACCGTTAATTTTAACAGTTTTACCGGTTTGTTTACGAAATGCGTCTGATTCGTTTATGGTTTTGCCATTGGACAAGTCCAGATATTCATCGACAGCTGAGCCGCGTTCCCCGAAAGTCAAAGTTCCGTCGGGATAAACGATTTCGCCTTGATTCGTCAGCTCTGTTGATTCGGGTTCGACAGTTTCGGCTTGCTCGGCAGTTTCGCTGGATTCTTCGATTTCGTTGGCGGAAGGTTCGCTGACGGTCGTGTCTTCGTGTTTCACAGGTGAAGTTTGTTCGCTTTGTTCTTCGGTCGGGAAAACGAATTTTTTATCGCCGCGTTTGACTGCCGCGTTCAATTCACCAAGCGCGTCGAGTGCCTGCCGTTGTGTGTCGTATGCCGCCAAACCGAAATTGCCGTAGCTGATTTTGAATATATCGCCCGCCAATGTTCGCGTCGGGATTATCGAAAAATCTTTGGCGTCGGTTGCAACTCGTTCTTCGGCGTCGTCCCACTGCGGTGACACGGTAATTTTCGCATCGTTCCAGTCAGCAAGCGTTTCGCGAATTTTTTTCTTGAGACTGTCGATTGTCGGCAACGGTTCTTTGCTCGTCGCGTCAACGGCTTTTCGTTGCACCATGTTGGCGAAAGCGTTTTTAATCTCCTCGCGTGATTTGGCGTCACTGTATTGGATTTCACCGTTGACGAATTTTATCTTGCCCGCGTCAGCAAAGCTGTCGACCAAAGCACCGACAAATTCTTTAAGGCTGCGGATACTCATCGACAAACCTTCAACCGCGCCCAAGTCCAACTTGTAAACTGTGCGGAAAATTTGCTTAAGTTGCGTGACGGTTCGCGCCTGCGAAATTGGTTTGGTTATTTCCGAGCCGCGATAATTACCGGTCGCGTCGTCGACAAAGGCGTCTCGGTCGCTCTCGTCGCGGAACAAAATCATGTTCCCGTGCTCATGATAAATACCGTTGTATTCGGCGGCAATTTCTTTGAGGCGTGCGTATTCTTCCTGCGGCAATATCTCGTTGAATCGTATGCCGGCTTGCTGTTGCCCCGTTTCGGGATTGTTGAATTCGCCCGTCTCAAAAATGCGTTCGTCCTTGTCGCTTTGCTCGGCTTGTGGTATATTTTCGTTGGAAGTTTCAACTTCCACGGAAGACGCAGGGATGGACAGAGTGCCGAGGGCTTCGTTTGAAGATTCTGGTTCTGTAGATACGACTGCGTCTTTTGTTTTTTCTTCGCTCGGCAAAGTATGATTGTAATATTGGATTTCTCCATTATTGCGTTTTACCACAGTAATTTCCACAGGAATTGTTTTGTCATCTATCTGTGCGCTCGTGTGTAAGTAATAAAAATAATCTCCTTTGTGACGTTCTTTCGTTGAGCTTTTCCCTGTAATGTCTGTAGAATTTTGAATCAATTCGGGCAGGTGTTTCACCAGCAAAAGCTTATTGATTTTAGCACTGCTGTTTTTCAATTCCCGTTTGCCTGATCCCGTGAAATTTATTAAACCGTTTTCGTCAATATCAATTTTACCAAGAGTTTCATTTTCAACGCTTGTCCCTTGTAAATGTTCGCTATAATATAGAACGGCTTTTTTACGTAAATCGTCAATGCCGTCATATTCTCCAAATTCGTTGCCTGTAATCGTCACGGCGGCTTTTTTAGTTTCGGGTGACTGCGTTTGTTTCGACGCTTGCCGTTGGTCGGCGAAGAATTTCTGAATGCCCTTGAAACTTGCTTCAATCATCGGTGAAATTTTTGCAGTCGCGTCTTTGCCGAAATTTTGTTCAAAACGTGTTTGTACGTCTTCAAACGTTGTTGCTTGACCTTTTTCAATCAACGAGCCGATATATTTTGAGATGTTCAAGATTTGGTTTTCGCTAAACTTTGAGCCTTCGGGCAAAGCGTTTATCGTTTCCCAAATTGCGGGCAACCATGGTTTGAGTTGCTCACCGCTCTTTGTTGCGCCGGTCATTGTTTTCGCCCAATCTGCGAAGGTATTTATTCCACGTTGGACGTATATCGCGCCAATTTTTAACGCCACTTTCCAGATTTTTGGATTGAATACCGCATTGGCATGAGGTTTGCGCAACAGTTCATCAAGCTCTTTCCACGCGGCATCTAACGATTCGTCGCTGTCGTCAACAAAGTTTACAAGTTTCGGTCGGCGGGTATCTTTTTCGGCAACGGCAGATTCTTTTTCTTGCGCTTTTTTATCGAGCGGTTCAATGCCCAATTCTTTAAGCGATTCGAGCATGTCTCGTTCTGCCGCTTCGATACTTCCGAAAATACTTCCATCGTCGGTTGTAAAGTCTTCGTCGTCTTGCTGTTCGATTTTGGGCGTCGTTTCTTGCCGCTTGGTTTCGGGTGTCGCTTGCTTTTCGGACTTCGCGGGTAATTGAGTTTCGGCTTGAGTTTTCGATTCGGTTTGTGCGGCGAAAAGGTCTGCCTGCCTGCCGGTTTCGACATCTTCGCGGGCTTTACGAATTAATTCAATGAGCGGCTTTGGTTTCTTTGCGCTGAACAAATTGTCTTGACGAGGATTGCCTTGCGATTGAATTTCTTGCGCGATTTTTTTCAGAAACGCCGTGATTTTATTCGTAGAATATTTGTTGGCATCGAAGAAAGACAGTACTTCGCGCATTTCGTTCGTGTCGGCGTGTTCGGCGAACAAACCTTGCTCGTTCAAGTAAGTCTTGACGGTTTTGCCTTCGTCGCGAAGGGCACTTAATTTCTTCGCGGCGGTGATAAGGTCGTTCAAATCGTAGCTGTGTAAATCTCCGCGTTTCATCGCCAACTGAACTTGTGCGACAATCGGAGCGGCATCGTCAAACGCGTTGGTCACGCCTTTAATGTTATCGTCGTTACTTTCGCTCATTCTGGCGATAAACTCGTCGTCGCCGTAAGCAAGCGCGAATAAAGCCCGCTTCACTCGACGAATTCCGTCCGCACTGATTTTGCCGTCTTTGTCGGTCAAAGCGTTAATCTCGTTGGCGTTGGCGATGTCTTGGAGCACGGCACGCAAAAAGTCTGTCGCTGCGGCGGAGGTTAAATCAACGTTGCCTGTTTTCGGGAGCGCGTTAAATGCCGCAAGTGAAATGGCGTCGGCGTCGACTTTTGCCTGTTCGCTTGCGCCGAAACTTGCGCCGCCCGTCTGAGACTTCGTCAAGTCTTGAAGTTCTTTGCCGCTCAAGCTGTGTGTCAATTCTCTGACCAAAACGGGCTGGTTCATCTGCGAAATTTCGTTCGCGTTCAAGCCGAATTGCTCTGCGTTTTCAATCAGCGCGTTTTTGTAAGCGTCGCCGCGTCCGATTTCGTAAGCGCGTTGAATCGCCATCACGCGCCCGTTGCCGTTCAAAACAATGCCGTCGTTTCGGGTAACGGGTGCGCCTTGATTCACGTCGCGGGCTTCCATGAGGTCGGCGGGCTTTAAGTTGTTCGCCATACGCGTCGCCTGCGCTTGCATGTCGGCACGATTTCGGTCTCGCGGCTGAAGTTCGGCGGGATAATTTTTGTTGTCGACGACGCCGTTGTTCGTGAGTTTGTGCGACGCAGTCAACTCGTCCGCTTCGACGACGCGGTATCGAATTTGATGAGCCGTCCTGCTTGCCGTAATGACTTCAGCCGTGTTGCCGCGAAGTCCGTCGCCTTGGGTTTCGGGTGCAGTCTCCGTTTCCGCAGAATCGCGAATTACAAGTTCCGCGTCGTCAAAAATTTCCTGTGCCTTGCGAATTGCGTTTTCGTCGCCGTTTTGCAGGTCGCGTTCCATGCCGTCGGGCAAGTCGATTTTCGGCACGCGGGCTTTTCCAAATTGCTGTTGAAATTGCGGGCTGTTGACCCGTTGAGTGAAATTTGCCACTCGAACAATCGCCGCGCCTTGAGCTTTGCGTTCGTTTTTGTCTGACGAAATTTCCTCGTGCGCCAAAGTCAAATCTTCGATAACGTTCGTGTTCGCGGTCGGCTGAGTTTCCTGTTGTTGCGGGCGATTAAACAATTTGCCCGAATCGAGCAATCGACGTTGCGTTTCGATTATCGTTGACTTCTTGCCGCGTTCCAAAGATTTTTTCGTGTCGTCGTCGAGCTGAATGTCGTTTTGTGCCGCCAAAACGATTAATTTCTTGCCCTGTTCGCGGCGGGATTTTTGAGCGGCTTTGTCGTTGCCGTTTGCGGGCGGAGCCAACGCTTCCTGCATGAAACGCGTTGCGGTCACGGTCGGCGAAGATTCCTGCGCGTCGTCGGTTGACGCCAAATTGTTGATGAGCTTGCTTCGAGTGGTGCGGATGTTGCCGTTCAACGTCGCGATTTCGCCCGTCAATTTCGTCGACAGCTGATTGTCGCCGTTTCGTTCGGCTTCGGCGCGTTGACGTTCCTTTTCGAGGCGTGCGGCAGTCCATTTGGCGATATTGTCGTTCGCCTTGCGGATTTCGGCGGAGCGTTTGGCAAGTTTGGCGATTTCGGCGGAATTTTTCTCCTCGTCGTCGGCGCGAAGTTCGTTCATACGCGATTTAATGCCGTCAAGTTCGCTTTGGAATTCGGGCGACACGGGATAAGTTTCGGATTGTTTTTTGTCGGATTTCGGCGCGGGCGGATTCAAAATCTTGCCGAGTTTTTGAACGGCGTTGTTGAGTTTGGTGTTCAAGTTCGCGATTTTACCCGTCAAACTGTCGACTTGCTGAGCGTCGCCGTTTTGTTCGGCTTGCGCACGTTGAGCGTTCAAGCGTCCGACTTCGTTGCTTGTGGTTTGAATTGTGTCGCGTTGCCGGCTCAAGTTCGCGATTTCGGCGGAATTTTGCTTTTCACCTGAATTTCGCAGTTCACGAATTCGAGCGTTCACCTCGTCAACTTTCGCCTGAATGTCCGCTGACGGCGGGTAAGTTTCGGCTTGCTTCTTGTCGGATTTCGTCGCGGGCGGATTGATGAAGTTCGACAACGCGGTCGTCTTGCCGTCGATTGTCGCTTGAAGTTTCGCGATTTTGTCTTTAAGCGTCTCCTGAGCTTGCGATTCGGTCGTCTGGGCAAGTTGACTTTCCAATTCGGCGGTCTGTGCGTTCAAGTTCGCGATTTCGTTGTTGCCGCGCTGAATTTTGTCGCGACGATCGTTAAGCTTGCTGATTTCGGCGGCGTTTTCGCGAAGTCCCTGCCCGACAAGTTCGCTTCGTTGCTGTTGTATCGACGCCAATTCGTTCGCAACGGTTTCGTTGACGGGCGCGGAATTTTCTTGAGCTTGCGGAGTTTCCTGCGGCGTCAAAAGTTTGTCGAGCGCGGCTTTTTGCTTTTTGTAACGGGCGTTCAGCTGTTCGAGTTTCTTTTGGGCGGCGTTGTAAGCGGTCGCGTCTTTGGCTTTGTTGGCGTCGACGCGTGCTTGTTTGAGCGGCTGAAATTGCGCGTCGGTTTTGGCAAGTTCGTTGGCTGCGGCTTGAATCGCGTAAAGTTTGTCCGTCAAGTTTTCGATTTCGGCTTCGTTGGCGGTCTCGTCCTGCGCCTGAAGTTCGGCGATTCGTGCGTCCAAATTCGCAACGGCTTCGTCGGCTTGTGCTTTGACGGGCGCGAATTGTTTTGACGGCTCCGGCGTCGCGTCTTGAACTTGCGGCGTGATGATTTTGGCAAGTTTGGCTTCGGCGGCTTGAAGTTGTTTCGTCGCGTCGGAAAGTTGTTGTATCGCGACGGCTTGCGTTTCGGGATTCTGCAAATTTTTGTACGCCTCGGCGGCTTTGGTCGTAAGTGCGTCAATCTGCGCGTTGAGTTTGGTGACTTTGTCGAGCGTCGCGGTTTGCTCTTGAATTTGTTGCGTCAACTTCGCGGTTTGTTCGCGTGACAAGTCGGGCGTCAACTGCGATTTCAGCCGGTGAATTTGTGCGTTCGCGTTCGCCATGAAGTCCGCAGTTTGTTGATTGGCGGGCGGAGCTTGTTGCGGCGTGGCGTCCTGCACTTGCGGCGACATGATTTTGGCAAGTTCGGCTCGTTGTTTGTCGAGTTTCGTTTGTAGCGTCAAAACTTTGTCGCTTGCCTTGACGATTGCGTCGGTTTTGCCCGTCGCGTTCGCCTTGACGAAATTGTCGCTTGCCGCTTGAAGTTCGGTTTCGAGTTTGGCGATGTCCTTGCCCAAAGTCTGAATGGAATTGATTTTCGCGTGACGTGCCTTGATCTGCTTGTTGAATTCGGCTGATTCGGCTTTGTTCGACGCTTGAATTGCGCTGTCGGACAGAGTTTTGATTTCGTCGCGAAGACGTGCGATTTCGGTCGAAAGTTCTTCGGGCAAGGCGGTCTGCTTGACGGAGCCGATACTGCCCAACGCCTTGCTGAAAGTGTCCGCGTCGCCTTCGTTGAGCCGCTTAAGGAAATGCCCGTTGACTTTGGTGCCCGCGTCTTCGAGTTTGGCTTTGAGCACGCCGCTCAAAAGTTTTCGGTCGTCGACGGTCAGATTTTCCACCGACGAATTTTTGTCGGCAAGTTGGGCAAGTCGCTCGTCCAAAGCCGTCTGTCCGAATTCGGCAAGCTCGTCGCCGTAAAGTTCGGCAAGCTTATTGCGATTGGACTTGCTGTTGATGAATTCGCC